>NZ_JAMDLQ010000059.1:0-19943 GCF_024705715.1 Clostridium sp. LY3-2 | reverse complement strand
CAAACTCATCTACTTCAGTACATTCTTCAACTACAATATCATCTATATTAGCGATTGATTTTATTTTCTCTGGATCATCAATTCCCTTAAAAATAAAAGAGCTACCATTTGGTAACTCTATAGTCATATCAGTTTTATTAACTTTGCATTGTTCATATAGTTTCCAATCACCTAGAACACTTTTGAAAAGCGCAAATATTGACTCTCTAAGGGTATTAGATACTTTTCTTACTACCAAGCACTTTCTATTTCCATACTTTAGATATTTAAAAATCATCTTCTGGACTACAAAATGTGATTTACCTGAACCAGCTCCACCATAAAAAATATTGTATCTCTTTTTATAGTTTTGTAATTCATTTAAGTAAGTCCTATTAAAGCACTTCTTACTAATTTTGAATTTTTCTACTGACAGCCTAATCACCTCCTGTATTTTTTGGCCTTTGTTTTGGAAAAAAATAAATTCTAACCACCACCCAATTTTGAAATTCTAATTAGAAGGGTACGGTACTTTTAATAATGGCTTTATAATTGACTAGATCCTTTATAATTCAAGTCTTATTAGAGCCAAACGTTTATTTATCCAATGGATAGACCTTGTTTTATTTCCCAAACATATTTTTACTCTTTATTTCTCATCTAAATATTTATTTCGCTAAACATAGATTTAGTGGAATAATCACTTATACTACATCACATCATCACAACCTCTGAAACCGTTGGTATATAACGCTTTAGGTAATAATTACCCATAATAAAATTATTTCGTTAAAAACTAAACTACACTTATGCACTCTTTATGCAGTTTAAGCACACTTTTATGCATGAAATTAGTCCTCTAAACTGACTGATATTTCCCTGTTTTCTTGTACTATCTCTTGCTTATCAACCCAACCAAAGTTGTTCTTAAGCGTGAATATAGCACCAACAGAACTATTCTTGTAGAATAAACTTTCCTCGTACTCCATCTCTATTCTAGCCTTAGCTCTTTTTATGGTGTTTATAAACTTTACTTTAGTGTTATCATCCACACTACTTAATCTATCATTCTCAAAGCAATTCTCATACTCTAGTAAAGTCTTTCTAGTAGTATCTAAGTAATAAGCTAATCCACTAATAGTTGGGTATTTCTTTTTATCTTCAACCCATTTAAAATATTCATCAACCTTTTCTTGTAACTCTTCTGGAGATTTAAACTTTAAAGGTCTACCACCTTTATTACTAGCTGTCATATATATTACACCTCACTTTAATATTGTCTTAGTCTATTATGGACTCTTTTATATTTATTTCTATGTTCTCTACACACATTTTCTATATCATCATAAGGATTAATAGTTATTTCTAGTTCCTCACAATTACTGCAGTTACTACATAATGGGTTACTAAATAAACAAGCACATATCATACTATCTATATCACTCTCCCATTTAGTTAGCATTACTATTTTTCTAGACTTAACTTTACTCACTACTATTCACATCCTTACTTGATATATTATTAATAAATAAAAAGCACCTAGATTATTAAAACCTAAGTGCTTAACTAACAGATCCAGGATAATTAACCCTTAAATCTTTGCTTGAATTAAATAATTTACTGGCGGAGAATAAGGGACTCGAACCCTTGCTTGATATTATTTAAATACCAACTGGCTGATTAGCAATCAACTCTCTTGACCAACTTGAGTAATTCTCCACGTTAGCGACCTCTCCACTCCCCTAGTCGCCTTGGTGCTTTCACCCTGATAAGCACTCCACTCTAAGCCTAGTATTTTACGCTGCTTAAACCGTAAGACTTATAGCTACTAGACTAATAATATTAACTCCACTATACCTCGGTTTATTTATATAGCTTCTTAGTTATTATTTAAATATCATCTGGAGGATAAATTTAAATAAAATAAAAAACCAAAGGCTTTAATGCCCTTGGCTTTTATCTCTAGCTTAATTATAACATGGCTTGTTTAATGATTTCACTATCAGAAAACTATCATATTTCTCTAATGCTTCATCTTAATCTATTAATGATAAACTTCTTTTTCATTTGATATATACCATTCAAACATTGATATTTTTGAAATACTTATTTTTGGAATTCGAAGTCATTTAACATTTCTAACATCTTAACAAACTTTTCGTTACATTTATCTTTATGAATCAAATTTGTAATACTTATTACACCTATACTATAATTAGTATGTTTATTAATCAATGCTTTTAAATATATATCTAAAATGTAACTAGATGTTACATTTATATTCCCCAAATATTCCCTAGCGAGTTTTTCTAAGTCATCATTTATATCAAAATTGATTTGTTTTACAAAGTTTTCACCTTCTTCTTTGGTATAATTTTTATTTATTACTCTATTATATATTTCGCCATGTTTAATTTTTAAGTTTATTAAATTAGCTAAAATAAAATTCAAAAAATAATTTTTTGCACCCTTATTTGCAATTAACAACTTTCTAAATTCGTCTGTATTTAAAATAGGAATAATTATTTCAATATAACCCAATGCTTTATTTATATCCCTTAACGAATAACTATCTAAAATCATTAACGCTCTAATAATATCCCCTAAAGAATCTATCCCTTTTCCCTTTATATTTAAACGCTCGATTCTTTGCATGTTAAAACTAATATAATCATTAGTATTAATTGGCATATTAAATTCCAAATCAAAAAATCTCCTTAAGTATCCATCTGCATCCATTCCTTGTCCATATAAACTTTTAACTGAATGAGATAATTGAATTTTATCAACTGATATAACAAATATATAATTTTTTATATTGAAAATATGTTTTGCTGTTTCCAATAGTTCAATCGCAAAATTAGGTCTACACCTATCTATTTCATCTATAAATATTATTACTTTCTTTTTTGTATTTTCTTGATACACTTTTAAACATTTCTTTAATTCTCCCCTATAACTTTTTATATTTACTATATCATCGATAATTTTACCTCCAATTTTTTCCGCTACAACTTCCGATCCTTTTTCTAAATTTGCATTAAGTTCTATATTCTCGAAAGCTCCTCGAGTGACATATTTAATAGCTGCTTTCCCTATTATTGCTCCATATTTTTTTAATCCTTTAGATAGCGAATCTCCAAATTTATCAACATTATTTTTCCTATCATTAATATTTTTATTAAATTCGCTAAATAAAGCTAATGATGCATCTTCTATATAATCATTTTCCCATGCATTAAAATATAAAGTTATAAACTTATCCTCTTCAAGCATTTTTATCCACTTTTTAATAAATGTTGTTTTACCAGTACCCCATGAAGAGTCTATTGCTATTACATTCAAATTATCTCTATTTTCAATTATATTGGTTAAATTTTCAGCAATATTCTTTCTAGCAAAAAAATCTTCTTCATCAAAACCTTTTATATTATCATTCATTATATTCTCTCCCTAACATTTATAATAAAACATTATACCATAATCTTACATATTACATCAAATCAAGACAAAACTCTGATAAAACCTCTTTTTTTCTCCTATAATAAGTCGCTAATGATATATTAATTATCTCACATACATTATTAGTATTAAGGCCCTCATACTTATCTTTTGAATAACTCTCAATTAAAATTGTTCTATCTATATCATTCAAATTATTTAATGCAGCATCCATATAATTAACAAAGGCCCTATGTAATTTTAATCTTCTTTCTAGATCCTGCTTTTCATCTAACAACTCCTCTTTGAGATAATTTTCTTTCCTGCAGCCTGTTGGTCCTGGCATATCAGAATACTCAATTGCTCCCACACCTTCTAATTCATATTGAAGTACCTCTAACTTGTTTTCTATATTAGGAATAGTTCTATTCTTTAATCTATTATATTTCTTTAGCTCGTTTATTACTTTCTTTTCATCCATTGTATCATCTCCTTAAATTAATAAAAAAGACACTCTTTCGAGTGCCTACAAGGGGTGCGTTATATCTGGCGGAGATAGTAGGATTTGAACCTACGACCAATAGATTAACAATCTACTGCTCTACCTCTGAGCTATATCTCCACAAAGAAGGATTTCTCCTTCTTAAAGGGTATTGAGAATATATGAGAGGTTATATGATCATAACCAAAGGGGAACTAAAGGACTTGCACCTTTATCTTACTATTTAGGGGGACAGTAATATTTTACTTAAATTAAGTTCCCATAAGCAAAGCCCTAAAATGAGCTTTGCATTGGAGGCGAATTTCGCAATCCAGTAACCCACAAGACCTTCAACCACTTATAATTATATCACTTTGAAATATTTTTTCAATCCTTTTGAGATTTTTAACTCTTAGTTGTTTATCTATTACTAAAAGCACCATACATTCCGTTTTAATCTTACGATATTTATCTTATCCACACGCCATCAAGCAATTTCATTAAACTGAATTCTTTTTCTTCTGAATTGATTTTAACTTTAATTATCCCTAATCGTTTATCCAGTAATAACTTAAACTTTACATAGTCAAGTTTATGATATTCCAAAACTTTATCTATTTCATCTATTTCTTCTATTAATTTCATTAGTATCTGTGTATGATGATTTTTATTTCCAAATGATGATACTCCACCTATGTTCATATAACATTTGCCTTTCAGTTCAAACCCTGTATTAATATTTAATTTTGTTAGATTATATATATCATCATCATTTTTTATGTTTGGTGATAGATTTGTAAAACCCTCCATTTCATAAAACCCTATTAATTCTAACCAAGAACTCTCTTCTAAGATTTCTAAAAATTTATATGGAGTAAATCCTGATCCCTTAGGGTGTTCTTTTGCATCTATAAAGTATACGTTATCTTTATGTAATACAAAAAACAATAAATAATTTGATCTATTCTTAGACATTTCATTTTTTTCAAACCTTACACTTTTGCTTAAATGTAAATGCCTAATATTCCATATATTTAAAAGGTAATCCCAAGAGTTACTATTAAAAACTCCCTTGCTCAAATTAGACTTAATATCTTCTCCTATCTCAAATTTTTTCTTGAATTCATCAATTTGGTTGATAACATCTTGAGTTAGCTCTCCACTATTAATCTTTTTTGATAAATACTTTGAAATATATACTTTTTTAGCTGTAGTTTGTACTATTTTCTCTAAATAATTAAGTAAATAAATAACTCTTAACTGAAATCTTTCAAAGATTTCAACTTCATCTTTATCTTTATCAAATGATTCAGCAATCTTATTTTCTATTTGTTTGTTTTCACTTTCTAAATTATATTTAATCTCATTATTTGTTAAGTAATCCAAAATTTCAGTAGAAATATCATCATATATATTCTTTTTAGTTTCTCTCATTTTTTAACCTCGCCTTTTAAATTTATACAAATATAACTATCTATATATGTATGAATTATACTCCATATTCAATAAATTGAATATAAATACTAAATATTTTATATTTATTGTAGATTTATGCTATTTATAACTTGAAACTTATTTAACAATATCTATATATTCGTGTAGTACACCATGAATATCAAAATCATCTATGGTATCGAATATTTTAGGTACTCCATATTTGCCGAACTCTGGGAAAATACGAATTGCCCCTTCATTTTCATAAAATACATTGTTAGAACTTTGATAGAAAGTTACTTTTATAAGTAAATTCTTAATTTGAAATGTAATTTGATATCTTTTTACAATTGAACTTAGAGGGATTTTTTTATCCTTCACAACTAATCCACCAGGTGATTGTCTCCATTCTAAATCAGATTCACTTTTGCAAAAAGCTAAATCTATAAACACACCTTCTGGAATATTTCCAGAATATAAAGCAACATAATGTTCATCTGGAACAAGTTGCCTATAATTAGTAGCATTATTTAGTAATATAGCATTCTTAAAAGCCCATTTTGCAACATTAAAGTGATAATCATTAAGAAACTTCAATTCACTTTCAATTTTATCTATATTCATAAGATTAATAATATGTATTTTAACCTCTTCTTCCAATTGACTCATCCACCCATTATTACACCTCTCACATACTAATCCATTTACTAACTTTGAAAAAGAATGCTTTCTATCTGAAATAAGAGTACCATTAAAACTTTCATGAATCATAGTCACATTATTATCATGTATATAAAGTTCTTTTAATAACCATTGTGCAAAAATATGTTCTTTGCTCAATTTAGTCCCATCACAGAAAATACATTTTCTTTTTTTAAACATACTATTCTCCTATACACCAACTAATATTTTTTCCAATAATTAAAATTATATCATATTCTTAATTAACTCTAAAAGAGTTTAAAATACCATTAAAATTTAGATGATTTCGTCATTCCATTCTATTTCTAAGTTATTTATGACATCATTTTTATCACTCACTTAATCGCCTATTGCGAACTAAATTTTATGGTCAACTCTACTGAATAATTTTCTCTGCTATATTACATTTAGAACCTAGCCATTTTAATACTTTCACTAAATTACCTACTTTTGACATTGAGTATAATAATTGATAAAATAAAATCAGCCGAAACACATTGTGTCGCTTGGGAATAGCTACCTAAGCCTGATGAAGGCAGGCTATATTTTAGTTTTAATACTTAATGCTATAAAAATAAGATGGGAGTGTTGCTCTATGACAAAGTTTATAGATTTTGTTACTTTAGTTGTATCTATTACTTTATCTTTTATAGCTATTCCCACTTCTAGGTGTAAATCTACTGATGAGTTTGTGAAAGTCAAACGAAAAGCGGGAATTAAAATTTATTTTCAACCAATATTTCTATCCTTATATATCCTCATACAATCATCTAAAGTCATTGTTTCTTGCTATTGCGAATCTATTTATTACAATATATTTTTTCTAATCTATTAAATTCTTATTAATGCATTACATGCTTTTGCTAAAATTCCACAATCCTCTCTTCTATTGTGGAAAATACCTCCCCCGCATGTTCCTCTTGGTCTTATATCCATTTCACTTAGCACCATTTCCGCACACCTCCTTTTTTAATTAGCTACTTTTTTATTTGCTATAAATTCATTTCTCTTTTTAGATTCAATTCTTTTTAATTGTCTTTCCATCTTCTTAATCTTAATTGATTCTATTTCATCATTATTGACTTCTTTATATTTTTTATAATATTTAAGTACTATCTCAAACTCCGTAAATAGTAAAATACTTGATTCTATATCTTGATTAACTACTGCTAAAGATAATTTTAGAATAGTGCTTATTAGTTTCTCTTCTGAAATGTATGGATCTATTATTATTTTTCTTTCTGATAATTTTCTAAAACTTTCTACCATTTCACTTGAAACCGCTTTAAATAAACAGAATTGTTCTGTCATAACTTCTACATCTGCAATCTCTTCTTTTATATTTTCCAAATCACCTTTAGTGATTCCAACCACTAATTCAGCTAACTCTTGAACTAGTTGATTAGCTTGAGCTTCCTCCCCGTAGTAATCTAATATTTCTTTTAGCTTTTCATCCATATTATTTGTCCTCACTTTCTTCAAACGGTCTATCTTCAATTAACCCCTCGTAAACTAATATGTTTCGAACTTGATAACGCAAAGTATTATAAATCTCACTTGCACTGTTTTCCTTTGAAACAGGTCTAAGTATTGTATGAAAGTCTCGTTCTACACCCTTAATCCTTTTATATAATCTATCCGGAGAATACTCTGCTCTATAAACCTTATTTCTTAAATCCAAATCAAAGTTTTCATTTTCCATAAAAATAAAAAACTCAACTTTATGCCTATTCATATTGGCAAATTCATATTTTAATCTGTTGTAATCTGTTTTTAGTACTTTTTTAAGATAATCTTTACCTAATAGATCTATAATTTCTTGATTTATCTCATTGATATTTGTTTTATTGTCTTTTAAGTTCATTGCAATTTCATCTATACAAAACTTACGCTCAATTACTATGTCATTAGTAAAATATATATCTCTTTTTTGGCCTTCAAATGTACCAATCGGTAAATAGCAGCTATAGTCACCATAATCTAATTTTTGACTTTTAAATGGCCTTTTCTTCTTCTTTAACCAATCAGTAATATGCATATTAGCATTCTCTCTAGAATCAATAAGAACTACCATTTTATCTAGAATTTCTTTTACTTCTTTATCAGTAAACTTATATCTCATCTATTGCCTAATCTCCTTTGAATGTGATTATATCTATCCGCTTCATAAAAAGTTATATCTTGTTTTCTTTTTATCTTTCTATCTCTTAAGTCATTACAAGTTATCCTTGCTAATTCTTTAGGTCCATATGTTTTTAATAAATCCATACTTTTCACCTTCTTTTGTATTATTAAAGGGTGCAAAATCATTTACACCCTCTAAAGAAACTATGCTATTATCTTAATGTTTTGTAATTGCTCCAACTGTTTAACTAAATAGTTTTTAATATTATCTATAGCTGTGTTTCTCCAAGCTCCTCCATCTGCTTCATATATTGCAGCACTAGGACCTTCTTTCATTCTAAAAATAAATTTACTTAATGGTTGCTCTACCTCTGGGAATGTTCTAAATGGAGCTAAGTTAACTGGATTAGGTACAACTGCTTGTCCTACACTAGCTACACCAGTTTTAACTGTTACTTGCTGACTAACACCATCATCCCCTATACTCTTTACTGCTTCATCCTGAATTAGTCCTGTGTATTGTAATAACGCTCTTTTATCACCTATATCTACAAAAGAACTTTGCAGCATAATATTAAATCTTTCAGTATCTATGAATCTATCATAATAGATATTGTCTGGCAGTATAGCTTCTGCTTCTATAAACAATTCTCTGTTCCTATCACTATCTAATGGACTATATAACTTAACTCTATTATGTGATTCTACTTGAATTAATAATTCGCTTTCAATTTTATCAACGTTGTTTTTAATATAATCAACTAAACCTGTTAATGTTGAAACTGTTAATGCTTTTGCTACTGGCTTTCTAACTCTTGTTAAATCAACTTTTGTAAAAGTTCCTTCATCCAATTTAATTATTGGCTCCTCTTCCACACCTATGTTTACTAAGTATTCCATTGCTTCTTTGTTTACCATTTTAAATTCCTTCTTTCATCGTATTATTTTACTAATTTTATCTCTGTTAAATCTATTGTATTTTCTACTCCTGTTGTAAGTATCTCTCCAGTACTTTCATCAACTCTCATAACACTTTGTCCTGGAACTTGTTTTTTATATTCACTTGCTAGTACTCCGCCTTTACCATCTGTGCCAATTACTATTTTTGTTGCTATTGGCTTATTAGGTGCTAATTTAGTTTTAGCAGAAATGGAAACCTCTGCGAGTTCTCTATCTTCCCCACTAACAAATGTTAATTCAAGTGTAAGTTTTCTTTTCTTCTTGTAATCAGTATTAGGATCTGAAATGTTCCCTAATACTTCTTTTAAAGCAAAATCCATCTTTTCTGCTAATGCTCCATCAGCAAATGTTTCTAAGTTTATCATGTTTTCCATATAATTAATCCTCCGCATCTTATATTTATATAATACATCTCTTTGAGATTATTTTCTTTATTTATTTAGTTAATATTTTGTTAATTGTATCTCTTTGAGATTTATAACTCTCTAAAATGGCATGTCTCCATCATCAACAGGTGTCATATCATTATTAAATCCACTATAGTTTGTATTAGTTGAGTTTCCTCCAAAATTATCATTTGAGGAATTATTTCCTTTGCCTCCTACAAACTCAAAACTCTCAACAACAACCTCTGTAGTGTATCTTTTCGAACCGTCCTGTGCATCATAACTCCCAGTTCTAATATTGCCTGTAATTGCAATTTGACTACCTTTTGTTAAGTACTGCGCTATTGTTTCTGCTTGTTTATTAAACGCAATACAGTTAATAAAATCAGCTTCATCTCTTTTAAATTGTCTTGTAACTGCTATAGAAAATTTAGTAACTCCTTTTCCACTTCCTGCAGCAAATCTTAATTCAGGATCTTTTGTTAATCGTCCTATTAGGATAACCTTATTCATAATGTACCTTCTTCCTTCTACATATCTAAATTTCTTAATATTTTAATAGCCTCGTTAAGTTGGTTTGATTTATCTAAACTTGACTCTATCTCAAGATTAATATCATCTCTCTTTTTATTTAATAACTCAATATCTGCCACAAACTTTGATAATTTACCTTCTAATACGCTTGTTATCTTAGTTTCTTTATCTACACAAACTATATCCTGTTTAGTTATTTTCTCACTTAAAGTGTTCTTATCATTTGGCTGTTTCTCAGTTTCAACTTTCTTTTCATCAGAAAATATATACTTTAAAGCTTGGTACACATCATATTTTGTTTCATCTGGATCTTTTATTTTTAACCCACTTTTACTATCCTTCACCTCTTTGAAAATTAATACTATGTCTTTATTTGCTATTTTAGAAAATTTCTTTATTTTTTTAACCTCTCCAACTATTCTTGCTTGTGAAGTTACTCCTTTTTCAAATAGCTCCTCTATTTTATTTACTAACTCTGGTCTTAAATCATCTAACATAAACATCCATTCCTTCCTGTACTCCTCTTTTAATTTATTATCTTTTGATAAAGCATTTCCTAAAACCATAATTTCCTGTAAGTCATTATAGTTGAATATATTTTCTGCTTTAATTGTTATAGCTGCCAACATCCCAGTTTGAAAATTGATTATATTACTTAAACTTATATCTGCAGCTCTTGACTCAACGACTGAATTGATTATTTCTTGTTTTTCTTTACTCAAACTGTTTACCCAAGCAAGATTTCTTTCTTGCTTTCTTTTCTGCTGTCTATTCATCATTTCACCTCAATCTGTAATTATTCTCTCTTCCTCTGATTTCAACTAAGTTACTCTTAGACATCTCTATTAATCTACTTCCAATTGCTTCATCAACGTCTAATAGCCCATTTGTAAACATCTCTGTTGATATAATAATAGGTGCATATTTTAAATATCTATGATTTATTATTTCAAAGACTATGTTTATATCTGTTTCTGAAATCTTCCCTTTAAATAAATCATCAATTAGCAAAACATCAGCATTTTTGTACTTTTCTAACTCACTAGTATATATACTTTCGTTAACCATATTTTGCTTAAGTTTAGTAATAACATCTCTGTAACTCATATAAACTACACTTATATTCTTTTTATTCATCAAGTTATTTGCTAATGCTAACGCTAAATGAGTTTTACCACTACCAGGAGAACCACAAAACATTATTGAGTTACTTCTTTTTCCTCTATTTTCGGAAAAATTTAGATAATAACTTGTAGCAATATCTTTCATAGATCTAACTTCATCGTTCCAAGCAACAAATGTACTAAAACTTTTATCAATATCTTTAAAGTTTATTCCACTTCTTTCAAACAACTCTCTATCTCTTATTAATTTAATGCAATCACATTGAATATAAGTGTTGTCTTTAGTTAGTTGCCATCCAGTCCCCGAACATAAAGGGCACTTTTCTTGCTCTATATCTTTAATCAAGTTCTTCTTCAGCTCTTCTTCGTTCTTCATCTGTAAGCCTGTGTTGTCTTTCTTTAAACTTATCTGCAATGCTTCCAGAATCCTGTTCAATGGATTGTACTCCGTTTGCTCCTTGCACATTAGGTTTTCCTCCTTTATTCCTATAGTTGCCTTCTAAAACCTTTGTAAAATTATTAGGTTTTATAAACCAATCAAAAGTTATTTCAAACTCTTTAATTCTTCCCATAAGAAAATCACTCTTTTGTACTTCATCAATAGCATTTATTATTTCCTCTTCCGAGTACTGCCTTATCCTAGCTTTTAGCATTTTATATCTATTAGTACCCGCATTAATTGTTTTTAAAGTACTAGATAGTCCTATTGAGTTCCATTTTTTTATTAAACGTTGTACGTAAGTACTACATAATATATCTTTAGATATATTCTCTTTATCTCCTTCTCTTTCTTCTTCTCTTTCTCCTTCTAAGGAGCTAACGTTAGCTTTACCGTTAGCCTTACTGTTAGCTTTACTATTTTTATCAGTAAGTTGCTTCTGTTTAGCTCGTCTTTCTCTCATATATTCCTTTTGTCTTTCTCTTCTTTTTTCAATGCTATCTAAATTTTGATGTTTATCCCAATTTGGAATAGTTATAACATTATTTATAATCACTATCATTCCAAACTTTTCAAATGTTTGTAACGCAAACCTAACTGTATTTAATGGTTTTCTAAATATTGTTGCTAACATTTCATCTGTATAATGTATCGTATCATTAAGCATAAACACACCAGAATTATTATTTTTTCCAGCTAAACATAGTAATTTAAACCAAATAACTATTATTGAATCTGAATCAGGCATACTCTCTATTAGAAGTATTTTTTCATCATCAAATATATCTGTAACTATTTTTATCCATTTAACATCTGCCATACTATCACCTCACTAAAAGGGTATTTTAAAGTCATAGCTCTCTGCATAGCTTAAACTTCTCCATAACTCTTTTGTTTCTTCATCATTTAATACTATTTCAGTATCATTTTTGCTAATAATAGTTTCTATATCTCCATTATCCAAAGCTCTTATATTCATATTTGTCATTTAATCACTCCCTACAATCAATCCTGGTGCTGCTATTGAAACCATACATCCTGTTTCTTTCTCTATCTGTGCTTTAAAATACCCTGGATCCGCATTACTTTCACTTAAATGAATAAGTGTTATTTCTTCAATCCCTTTTAAATCCCAACTTTTCAATGTATTTATCAAAGTTTCTAGACTCATATGACTTTTTAATATTCTAGCTCTATATGATGGAATATTCTCTAATTCATTTTCGCTATAGTTACACTCGATTAAAACGTGTTTTAAGCTCTTGAAAGTATACTTAAGGTAATAAGTGTCTGTAGCAAATAAAACCTTTCCTATTGCCTTGTGTTCGATTAAAAACCCTAAATTAGGACAAACACTCTCATCGTTATTAGTGTGATTACATTCAAAGGGTAATATAGTGAATCCCCCTAGAATGAATTTCTTTAATGGTTCTATAATGTTTATTCGCCTCTCGGTAGTTATATCTTTCGCAACATCTGAATTGCAGTAAATATCTAATCCATGTTTTATAGCCTGTCCTATGCTTTTAGAATGGTCTTTATGTCTATGTGATACCAAACACCCTTTAACCATACTCAAATCAAAATTAAGCCCTTTTAATACTTCTTTAAACGGCATTCCAAGTTCAAGCAAGAGAATTTCTTCTCTTGCCTTAACTATATAAGAATTTCCTTTACTTCCACTTGCTAATACTTTAATCATTTATCATACCTTTCGTTCTATAGAATTTAAGCTTTTAAATCAAACATACTTATTTGATTAGTCAATATACCTTTTTGTTCTTTTATTTGATCACTCCTATAAGGTATATCCATATATTCTAAAATATCTTTGTAACCTAATTTGTTTATTACATAATCATATTTCTTAGGTTCTTCAATCTCCATTCTTTGTAATCTGTTAGGTTGCTTCTCCATATGCAATCCAAACAGACACATAAAGCATCCGGTTCTGCTTGCCTTTGTAGTTTTATAAATACCATTTTTATTAATAATTTGACCATATGCTTTACTATAAGTAAGATTATTTTCCACAATATATCTCAATATATCTTGATCTGTCCAAAATCCTAATGGAGTACTTTTACCCTTACCTTTAAACGAATTACATCCATTAACAAGATATGCAGACTCTCTTGTTTGACTATCAGTTGCTTTAGTCCCATATAAATAATGAATTCCACTTTTCCTTGCATAGTCATCAAATGGTTTTTCCTTCATATAATAACAACATTGTTCAGACACTCTGAATGGGCTTTCAACTAACTTAATCCACTTTTTAGGTAATTTATATCTGTCGCACTTATTGCCAGCTCTAGTTATTCCATTGAGTGCTAAGTTCCTACTTGCTTCATTTCTTGGTGTTGGGTTTTGTAATCTCCTAATACTTTTAGCTACCTTCTTAGAACCTATTGGTATTCCAAATTTGTTATTTACTTCAACCATAGAATAAATTGGTTTAAGCTTTATAACATTCTCTGTATTGCTTATTAATTCTTGGTTTTCTTTGCATTCAATTGTAGGCACAGATATCGCCGGAGTCATAGGATAAAGTGATCTGGTTAAATGTAGTAACACTAAGCTATCTAACCCACCACTAAAATTCACTCCTATATTGCCACACCAGAAGTTATACCACTCTGTTATTCTTAACTTAGTTTTTGCTACTTTTATTTCATATGGAAGTTGCTGCAATAATCTCAGATCAATTTTACTTAACTTATTTGTCTTTTCAAAACTCAATAATTATTCCCCCCTTTCAGATTTAAAATCACGTTCATATCTAAAAATCTAGCTCTACCTTGTCCATATTTTCATTATTCATGTCTTTAATTTCTACTTCATCAACCTCTATAATCTCAGTTTCATCATCAAGATCTAAAGGAATTGAATTAGCATTTTCTTTTATTTCTTCCTTAACTTCTGCTTGAGTATTTTCTATAATATCCTCTTCACTATACTCACCAGTTCTATTTATTGATTCAATTAGTACATCCGAATCATCGCTTGTATTAACGAATCTCTTACATGCTCTATTAATTACTGTTTTCTTTGCCATTTCTTCTCCAAAATTTTTATGAGCCTGAGAATTACCTTTAGCTGCACCTTGATTCCAAGCATTTCTTATTTGTTCCATATTCATTACTTCAACATAGTTTTGAGCATCTTCTCTTACTACAATTGCATAAGCACCTAGAATTTTTTTACCTATATTCTCGAATTTTTGTTCATGCTTAACTATTTCAATTAATCCAGTTTCTAAATTAAGCTTGTACTCAAATTCATCACCTTCCCAGATGATGTTTGCAAATACATCTTTAACACCCTTTAACCTTTTTGTTGCTGCAATATTACCTAAGTAGCTTTTCATAAGTTGTAGCTTTCCCCCATAAGGCACAAAATAACATTGCTTTTTAGCTGGACTTAACCCCTGGATAGTCATATCTAATAAAGCGTTACAAATACTTGCTTTAGTGCATGTTTGTAATACTGGTTGTTTATTTTTATCAACTGTTTCTGTTAGTATTAATTGAGCTGATTTTAATGCATTAGCATAGTTATAGTTTGGTGGAAATGCTATATCTCCACCTTTTTCAAATTCTTTTATTCTTACTAATACACTATCAGTAATGTTGTTTTGTTGTTTAGTTTGTAATTGTTTATTATCTGTCATTTAATTTTCCTCACTCTCTTTAGTCATTCTTTCAATTGCAGCATTTAATATCATTCCTATACTTGCTATTTCAACATCATTTAAATGTGGTCCTATTACTCTTATTGTTTCTAGTAGTGTTCTTACCTTTGCTAAATTACCCATTAGTCAATCACCTCTATTTCTAAGTTTGGATCTTTACTTACACTTAAGTTAATTAATTGACTTTCAACTGGAATTATCTCATTTACACTTTCCCTATTATCTATAAAAATTGGAGCTTGTACGCCATAATGATTACTTAATGTATTAATAACCTCTAATCCTGCATTTATTTGACTAGCGCTATTTGCTGATGAGTATGGAACTCCATCAATTAAAATCTCGCAAGTTTCTTCAAGCCCTCCGTTTATTAGATCATTAAACAGTTTAAACTTAAGTGTTTTAAATTTGTTATTTATCAAGCCTTCTGATAATTCAACCTTAGTTCTTATAAATTCCTCACATAAAAATATTTGGCCTTCCTGTTCTGCTAACTTAACTGAAAGATTCTTTTCTTCCTCTTCAAGTTCTTCTATCCTACTCTTTAATTTCAAGTTATTTGCTTTAGCATTAAGCCTTGTTTTGACCTCATCTAATTTTGCAATAGTTTGCTGCTTAGTAGCTTTTAACTCTAAATTATTATCTATTTTGAAGTTTGCTATATCTTTATTTGTCTCCTCTATCTCTTTCTCTAGTTGAACTTTTCCTTCAAAGTCAATATCATTATTTACACTAAAATTGCTTATTTTAATTTCTAGCTCTCTTATTTCTTTTTCTAAACTATATTTTTCTTCTGTTGATACCTCTAACTCACTATTTATTTTTGTTATATAATTTTCCTTTTCATTAACCTCTTCTTCGAGTTCTTTAATTTTGTTTTTCAATGCCTTTCCTTCAGCATTTATTTTTTCTTTCTTTCTAACAAGATCTAGATTAAAGTTCTCTTCTAATCTATTTTTAATATCCTCTTTATTTTCTAGTTCTCTTTTACAAGTTGGGCATATAGTCTGATTTACATCTAACGTAAAGCTCTCATTAGCTAACTTTCTAAAGCTATCTCTTAGCTCTGAAACTTTCTCATTATAAATTGTTATTTTACTCTCTATAAGTGCCTTATCTTTTGAAAGGAATTTTATTTGTGATTCCTTATCTCTAAGTAGATAATTAACTTCATTTATCTTATTTGTTTTTTCTTGTAGTTCTCTCTTAAGATTATCTAGTGGCTTTGATGCTATTAGTCTTGCGTGATTGACCTTATCTTGTAACTCTTGTTTTAAGTCATAAAGGTGCTGCTTATGTTTCATAAGTATTTCATTTCCCTTACTGCTATCCTCAAGCTGCAGCTCTATATCTTCTATTTCCTTTTCAAGCCTAGCCTTCTGTAATTCTAGTTCTTGAAAATTTTCAGATGAAATATTGTTGTTACATTCATCTATTCTGAATGGTATTTGATTTATTTTATCTTTTAGCTTACTCATTGTTACTTTTGTACGAGTCATATGATTCTCAACTGTATCTTCATATTTACCTTTTAATCCAGATAAGCTCTCACTATAATTGATTACTTTTTCATCATCTATAGTTCCAATTATTTCTTGAATTATTTCACGTTGCTCTTTCCACTTTAAACTAGCGAAATAATGTGGGTTCGTTATTAACTTAAATAGCTTCTCATCCAATATTGATTTAATTTCAGCTTCATACTCTGATTTCTTAACTGGAATTTCATTGATACTATAAATAGTTTCATGCCCTGAAAGAGTTTTAGTTGCCATACCTCTTTGTTTAGTCCACTTTTCTTTATAAATTTTTGATAATCTTAATTCTCTATCATCAACATTTAATGTACCTTCAACACTATGCTCTAACCCATGAAATGGCTGTCCAGTTTTATCAAATGTTTTTATATCAAAGTTCTTTTGATCCATACTATTTTTATCAAATAGTAACCAATGGAATGCATCAACGACCGTAGACTTACCAGCTCCATTTTCTCCTTTTATGTTAGTTTTGTTTCCAAAATCTATTTTTAGAGATTTTATTCCTTTAAAATTCTTTAAACTTAATTCTGATAATGTTATTTTCAATTTTAATTCTCCTTTTCTTTTCTCATTATTTCTTCTAAAGTTACTATTCCTTTTCCTACTAAAATTCCTTTTAGAAAATTTGTTATATCCTTTAATGCTTGTTTATCTAACTTGTGCAATGCTTCTGAATATTTGATTACTTCTAATTCATCTTTTTCCCTACCCATTTAATCCTCCTTATATCTCAACCTCCTTATTTAATATTGCTTTGAGATATTAAATGTTATATAATTATCTCTAATGGAGGTATTATTATGAATACTAGACTTAAAGAAATACGAAAAGCCCTTGAATTAACTCAATCTGAGTTTGCTAAAAAACTTAATCTTAGCCAAAACCATATTTCATCTTTAGAAAATGGTTCAAGAGCTATTACAACTAGAATTTCACTTGACTTAGAAAGAATATTTAATGTAAATATAAACTTCCTTGAAACTGGTTCTGGTGATATGTTTATTGAACCAAAAACGTTAATAAATGAAGATACTAAAGAATTACTTCATCTTTACAATTTGGCTGATAATGAAACAAAACACCTTATCAAAGCTTTATTAAAAAAGTCTATACGTGATTTCTAAGTATTGTATTTTAAATAATTTTCTTTTATAATTATTTTGGTTTCTTTCAGTAGTGAGTTACTGAATCTTTGGCTGTTCTGTTTTCTTGGTCGTTAGCAGAGCAGCCTTTTTATATAGTTCTTTTCCTAATGATAAGTTTCTTTCAAACTCATTTATGTTCATGGAAAACTCCTCAATAGCTATTGCAATCTCTAATGCAACTATATCCATAAGATTTTCTCCTTTCTAAATATATCTTTTTACTAAATTCATACTTCTGTTGCATATAAGTAAAAACTCTTTAGGCCCAGTACATTTATTAAATTTAATTTTATTAAACTTAATATCCTCTTCTGTAATTTTTAAAATTATTTCAAATTCCTCTTTTGTAGTTGTTTGCTTTAATTTATCTAAGTATTTTAAAAGCATAATTTTCTCCTCATTAATCTCAGAATTCATAATCTTATTATTTAAAAAGCAGTTTGATTATCATAAAACTTTATAACCCGAATATATATAAACTAGAAAGTATACACTTTTTTCGCTATTAGGTTTATAAGGCTTGTCCAGCCTTATTTATCTTTTGCGCCTTGTTATAGTAACTCCACATCCAGGGGTAAGAACATTTTCTTCCCCTTCTTCTTCACATCTTTTTAAAATATGGAGTGCTATCTTTTTCATTACTTCATCAAGTCTTTTTTTGTTTTCTGCTTTTTCCTCTTCTGAGATGTTTTCAGGCATAATAATAATTGAATGTCCTTTTGCCATTTTAATCACCTCTGTATATTTTTATTCTGCTTGTCCACTTTTATGCTTATTTTAATTAGCTACAATTTGTTTCCAATTTACATATTTACATATAGTTCTTTGTTTTAATTTTCCATAAACACTATAATTAAATTATCAGTTCTTAAAAGCTGAAATAATTATGAAAGGTAGTGATATTATGAAACGTGTATATGCATGTCTGCTTGGAAATTGGACTGATATAACTGATACTGGTCTACTTCATAAGCGCAAACCCTTAGTATATGTTGATGAAGAAATTCAAGATATGTTTAAATATGACTACATAAATGTAGAATATGATAATAAAAACTATCGAATTCATCCATCATTAATTCAAGTTGTTAGTGATTAACTTCTTGATTTAAAATTTCTTTGAAGGAATTCCTTTTTTGAAAAACAGTTTTGTTTGCTTGACTTTTAAATTCTCTATCTATGCAAATTTTTAACTGTTCCCATTTATACAAAGGCATTCCATCAAGTAAATTTAACAACTGCTCTTGAACTGATACTTCTTGAGCAGTACTTTTTAACGCTTGTCCACATATAGGACAACAATTTTCATTTACTTTTAAACTTTCATTCTTACTTATTGAACAATTAAGTTTATCCATCTCAACTCATCCTTTCTTCTCATATTTCTTAAAATCTTTAAGCACACTCTTTTAATAGTCTTTCTATTATATAGACTTGTCCTTTACCAGTTACCCTTGTAGTAAACTTGGTTTCTACTCCAAAACTCCTTTGAACAACAAACTCTGCTTTTTCAAATAGTCCTTGTTCTAATGCTCTTTGCATTGGTTTGGTTGAACCTTTTTGAATAAGTCCCCACTCCCTAAGTTTGTTCCAAAGCCTTTTCTCTCCTATTTTTATATTTTGTTTAGTTGCCAAGTGGGCTACATCTCTAACTAAAATAGAATTTGAACTTGATGATATTTGATTTAAAAATCTATTCTTTTCTTCAAGTTCTTTTTGTATGATTTCATTTTGGCTTTTCAAATCAAGTATCATAGCTTGTTTTACTTCTTCTGAAAATGAAGGAAAATAATTTTTTATAAATTCAACCTCATTCTTAACTGCTCCTCCAGTAGCTCGTATTTGTTTAAGTATTTTCTTAACTTCTTTTTTAAATTGTTTTCCGCAAGCTATAGCGTCTTCAAATAGTCTAGTAAATTTTTTCTTTATAAATCCCTTATCCTTTGAATAAAAGTAAGA
>NZ_JAMDLQ010000058.1:0-3991 GCF_024705715.1 Clostridium sp. LY3-2 | reverse complement strand
GACCGATAGTTCCGATATTTACGTGTGGTTTACTTCTTTCAAATTTTGCTTTTGACATTGTAAAATCCTCCTTCATTAAGGTCATATAATGTTATTTACGACACTATTATAACCGATTGTTCTTTTATTATAAATACTATTAATATTTTTATTCAAATTTTATAAATAAAATTTGATATTTGATGGCTAGATAACTAGCCATCTATATATTTAAGAATAAATAAGGTTCTTATTTATCTCTTTTTCCAATAACTTCTTCTTGGATTGATTTTGGTACTTCTTCATAGTGATCAAATACCATTGAGTAAGTTCCTCTACCTTGAGTTTTTGATCTTAATGATGTAGCGTATCCAAACATCTCTGATAATGGAACGAATGCTCTAATTACTTGAGCTCCGTGTTTAGCTTCCATACCTTCGATTCTACCTCTTCTTGAGTTAACATCACCCATAACATCTCCCATGTACTCTTCTGGTACAACTACTTCAACCTTCATTGTAGGCTCAAGTAATACTGGGTCTGCTTTTTTCATAGCGTTCTTGAATGCCATTGATCCAGCAATTTTGAATGCCATTTCGTTTGAGTCAACATCATGGTATGAACCATCGATACATCTAACTTTGAAGTTGATTGTTGGGTATCCTGCGATAACCCCACTTTCAGCAGCTTCTTGAATTCCGTTATCTACAGCTGGAACGTACTCTCTTGGAATAACTCCACCAACGATAGCATTTTCGAATTCGTATTCTCCTTCGTGTGGTATCATTTCTATCCAACAGTGACCGTATTGTCCTCTACCACCTGATTGTCTTACGAACTTACCTTCAGCTTTAACAGCAGATCTGATAGTTTCTTTGTAAGCAACTTGTGGAGCACCAACGTTACACTCAACTTTGAATTCTCTTTGTAATCTATCAACGATGATATCTAAGTGAAGCTCACCCATACCAGCGATGATTGTTTGACCAGTTTCTTGATCAGTCCAAGTTTTGAAAGTTGGATCTTCTTCAGCTAGTTTAGCTAAAGCGATACCCATTTTTTCTTGACCTGATTTAGTTTTAGGCTCGATAGCGATTGAGATAACCGGTTCTGGGAAGTCCATACTTTCAAGGATTATTGGTGCGTTTTCAGCACATAATGTATCTCCTGTAGTAGTATTCTTAAGACCAACAACAGCTCCTAAGTCTCCTGCTCTTAACTCTTGAACTTCTTCTCTTGAGTTAGCGTGCATTTTAACTAGTCTACCGATTCTCTCTTTTTTACCTTTTGTTGAGTTAAGTACATAAGTACCACTCTCCATTATTCCTGAGTAAACTCTTGTGAATGCTAATCTTCCAACGAATGGGTCAGTAGCTATTTTGAATGCTAAAGCTGACATTGGAGCTTCATCACTAGCTTCTCTTTCTAATTCTACTTCTGGATCGTCAACATCTATACCTTTTACAGCAGGTATATCTAAAGGTGATGGTAAGTAATCAACTACTAAGTCGATCATTTCTTGAACACCTTTGTTTTTGTAAGATGATCCACAGATTACAGGAACGATTTCGTTAGCTATAGTAGCTTTTCTTAAAGCTGCTTTTAACTCTTCTATAGTTAATTCTTCACCCTCTAAGTATTTCATCATTAACTCTTCATCTGTTTCAGCTATAGCTTCGATCATTAATGATCTGTACTCTTCAGCTTTATCAGCTAAATCAGCTGGTACGTCACAAACTTCGATGTCTTTTCCTAAGTCATCTTTGTGTATGAACGCTTTGTTTTGTAGTAAGTCTACCATTCCAGCGAAGTTTTCTTCAGCTCCTATTGGAATTTGAATAGCTACTGCGTTAGCATTTAATCTTTCTCTTACAGAGTTGATACATGCATAGAAGTCAGCTCCTGTAGCATCCATTTTGTTTACGTAGATAGCTCTTGGAACTCCGTAGTTGTTTGCCTGTCTCCAAACTGTTTCAGTTTGTGGCTCAACTCCACTTTTAGCATCAAGTACTGTAACAGCACTATCAAGACATCTTAAAGATCTTTCAACCTCAACTGTGAAATCTACGTGTCCTGGAGTATCGATTATGTTTATTGCATAACCTTTCCATTGACAGAATGTAGCTGCAGAAGTGATTGTGATACCTCTTTCTTGCTCTTGTGCCATCCAGTCCATTTGTGAAGCACCATCGTGTGTTTCACCAATTTTGTGTGTTCTTCCTGTATAGAATAGTATACGCTCTGTAGTTGTTGTTTTACCAGCATCTATGTGAGCCATTATACCAATATTTCTAAATTTCTCTAAAGGAAATTGTCTTGCCATAATTGTTCCTCCTCCCGATGAGTAATTTTAAATTCAACAAAACTGTTTTGACTGAGTAAGCCAAAACAGTTTTAAAATTAGTATCTGTAGTGAGCGAATGCTTTGTTAGCTTCAGCCATTTTGTGAGTATCTTCTCTTTTCTTAACTGCAGCTCCTGTGTTATTAGCAGCGTCCATTAATTCAGCAGCTAACTTTTGACACATTAACTTCTCTCCTCTTTTTCTAGTTGCTATTAACAACCATCTGATACCTAGTGTCTGTCTTCTTTCAGCTCTAACCTCTATTGGAACTTGGTAAGTAGCTCCACCTATTCTTCTAGCCTTTACTTCTAGTAATGGCATTATATTGTTCATAGCTTCTTCGAAAACCTCTAAAGCATCTTTTCCAGTTTTTTCAGCAATCATTTCGAATGCATCGTAGCATATTTTTTGTGCTACTCCTTTTTTACCGTCTAACATGATTCCGTTTATTAACTTAGTTACAACCTTTGAGTTATAAACTGGATCTGCTAAAACATCTCTTTTTGCGATATGTCCTTTTCTTGGCACTTTTCTTCCCTCCTTAACAATTTTGATTTAAGTTCATTGGTACTCGATACACTTAAGTTGCGTATCGTAAAGTGCTTTTCTCCGTTACATGCATTAAATTTAATATATAAATCTATGTAAATACCGTAGATAAGCACTACATTAGTTTAGAGATTCCTATTTCTTAGGTCTCTTAGCACCGTATTTTGATCTTGATTGAAGTCTATTAGCTACTCCTGCGCAGTCTAATGCACCTCTTACGATGTGGTATCTAACCCCTGGAAGGTCTTTAACTCTTCCACCTCTTATAAGAACAACACTATGTTCTTGTAAGTTGTGTCCTACTCCACCGATGTAAGCAGTAACTTCGAATCCGTTTGTAAGTCTTACTCTTGCAACCTTTCTTAGGGCTGAGTTAGGCTTCTTTGGTGTAGAAGTTTTAACTACTGTACATACTCCTCTTCTTTGTGGGCAGCTCTTAAGTGCTGGTGAGTTTGATTTGCTTGCAGCAACTTTTCTTCCTTTTCTTACTAATTGGCTTATAGTTGGCATTTTTTCACCTCCTGAAATTTATTTATCTATATTAAATTTTAGATAAACCTAATTTAATTTAAAAATTTGTCTTAATAAAAAAATCATCGAGGCAGAGACATCTCTGCCTCAATGACTTAAAAGACATTACTAATTTTGTGTACTCTCTTGAATACACAAGATGTATTTTAACATTTAAGAATACACCTGTCAATAAAATTAGATTATTATTCTGCAACACCAATTATTTCAGTATCTTCAGTATCTTCTTCAACATCTAATCTTACGTTTCTGTATTTCATTAAACCTGTTCCAGCTGGAATAAGTTTTCCGATAATAACATTTTCTTTTAATCCTATTAGTGGATCTATCTTACCTTTAATAGCTGCTTCTGTAAGAACTCTTGTAGTTTCTTGGAATGAAGCTGCTGATAAGAAACTGTCAGTTGCAAGTGAAGCTTTAGTTATTCCAAGTAATACTTGTTCACCTTGTGCTTCTTCACCACCAAATTCTCTAACTCTATTGTTTTCTTCTTGGAAATCGAAGATATCAATAGTAGTTCCTGGTAGAAGATTTGTATCTCCTGACTCAGTTACTTTTATCTTTCTAGTCATTTGTTTTACAACTACTT
>NZ_JAMDLQ010000057.1:0-20637 GCF_024705715.1 Clostridium sp. LY3-2 | reverse complement strand
AAACTTTTTGTACTTCTGATAATAAGTAATTTCTTGCTCCATCTACACCTTTGATCGCCATTATATCATGAGGGTTAACTGAACCTTCTGTAATTTCGTCTCCAGCTTCGATTATTTGGTCTGTAGTAACTTTTACTCTTGAACCAAATGGTATATCATAGCTTACTTCTTCGCCCTCTGGGCTCATAACGTGAACTGTTTTCTTTTTCTTAGTATCTTCAACTCTTACAGTACCACCAATTTCACTTACTATTGCAAGACCTTTTGGTTTTCTAGCTTCAAATAACTCTTCAACCCTTGGAAGACCTTGAGTGATATCTCCAGCTGAGGCAACCCCTCCTGTATGGAAGGTTCTCATTGTAAGCTGAGTACCTGGTTCTCCGATTGATTGAGCTGCTATTATACCAACTGCTTCCCCGATATTTATCTCTTTAGCAGTTGCCATATTCATACCGTAACATTTTGAACATACACCAACTTTACAATCACATGTAAATACTGATCTAATCTTAACCTTTTTAACTCCAGCATCTGATACTTTTTCTGCAAGTTCTGCATCCATGTAAGTATCGTTTGGAACTATAACTTCACCAGTTTCTGGGTGAATTACGTCCTCTGCTGTGTATCTTCCAGTTAATCTTTCTTTTAATTCTTCGATGATCTCGTTACCTTCTTTGATTTCTGAAACACAAATACCATTTGTGCTTCCACAATCTTCTGATCTTACGATAACATCTTGTGATACGTCAACAAGTCTTCTTGTTAAGTATCCTGAGTCAGCAGTCTTAAGCGCTGTATCTGCGTTACCTTTTCTAGCTCCGTGAGTAGATATGAAGTACTCAAGTACGTCAAGACCTTCTCTGAATGAAGCTCTGATTGGTAACTCAAGGATTTTACCTGATGGACTTGCCATAAGTCCTCTCATACCAGCTAGCTGTTTGATCTGTGACTTAGATCCTCTGGCTCCAGAGTCTGCCATCATGAATATTGGATTGAATTTATCAAGACTATCCATAAGTGCATCGGCAACTTCTTCAGTTGTCTTAGTCCACTTCTCGATAACTCTTTCATATCTTTCATCTTCTGATATGAATCCTCTTTTATACATTTTTTCAATCTTATCAACTGTTGCATCTGCATCATCTAATAATTCGTATTTCTTTTGAGGTACTATCATATCTGACGCAGCTACTGTTATAGCTCCGATTGATGAATAGTGATATCCTAATGCTTTGATTCTATCTAGCATTATTGAAGTTTGAGTTGGACCATGCTTCATGTAGCATTTATCTATAATAGTTCCTAATGACTTTTTAGTTATTAAGAAATCTACTTCTAACTTGAATGTTTCTTCAGGATTTGATCTATCGATAAATCCTAAGTCTTGAGGAATTGATTCGTTAAATATTAACTTACCAACAGTAGTTTTGATAACTCCTGATTTCATTTCCCCATCAATTTCTTTAAACATTTTTACAAATATATCTGCGTGAATGCTTATTGCTTTAACTTCGTAAGCCATTATAGCTTCATCTTTAGATGAGAAGTATTTACCGCTACCTAAAGCACCTTCTTTATCTAAAGTGATGTAGTATGATCCTAGAACCATATCCTGAGTAGGTACACATACTGGTTTACCATCTGATGGTTTCATTATGTTACCTGCAGCTAGCATTAAGAATCTAGCTTCTGCTTGAGCCTCTACTGATAATGGAACGTGAACTGCCATTTGGTCTCCATCGAAGTCAGCGTTGTATGCTGTACATACTAATGGGTGAAGTTTGATAGCTCTACCTTCTACTAATACAGGTTGGAATGCTTGAATTCCAAGTCTGTGAAGAGTAGGAGCACGGTTAAGTAATACTGGATGGTCTGTGATAACTTGTTCTAAGATATCCCATACTTGTGGCATTACTCTTTCTACCATTCTTTTCGCACTCTTAATGTTGTGTGCTACTCCATCAGCTACAAGTTTCTTCATTACGAAAGGCTTGAATAATTCAAGTGCCATTTCTTTTGGAAGTCCGCATTGGTACATTTGTAACTCAGGTCCAACAACGATAACTGATCTTCCTGAGTAGTCAACCCTCTTACCAAGAAGGTTTTGTCTAAATCTACCTTGCTTACCTTTAAGCATATCTGATAATGATTTAAGTGGTCTGTTTCCAGGTCCTGTAACAGCTCTTCCTCTTCTACCATTATCTATTAGAGCATCCACTGCTTCTTGAAGCATTCTCTTCTCGTTTCTAACGATAATATCTGGTGCTCCTAGATCTAATAACTTTTTAAGTCTGTTATTTCTGTTAATAACTCTTCTATATAAGTCATTTAAATCTGATGTAGCAAATCTTCCACCATCTAATTGAACCATAGGTCTTAAATCTGGTGGGATTACTGGAATTACGTTTATAATCATCCATCTTGGATCATTTCCTGAAGATTTGAATGACTCAATAACTTCAAGTCTTCTGATTATTCTAACTTTCTTTTGTCCAGTACTTTGCTTTAATTCTTCTTTTAAATCTCTTGCTGATCCTTCTAAGTCGATTTCTCCTAAAAGTTCTTGAACAGCTTCTGCACCCATTCCAGCTACAAAGCTTTCTTCACCATACTTATCTACAGCTTCTCTATATTCTTTTTCATTAAGAAGTTGCTTCTTTAATAATGGTGTTTCTTTTGGATCAATTACAACATATGAAGCAAAGTATAAGATTTTTTCAAGAGATCTTGGTGACATATCTAAGATTAATCCCATTCTTGATGGAATTCCTTTGAAGTACCAAATATGAGATACAGGAGCAGCAAGTTCGATGTGCCCCATTCTCTCTCTTCTTACTTTAGCTTTAGTAACTTCAACTCCACATCTGTCACAAACGATACCTTTATATCTTACTCTTTTATACTTTCCACAGTGACATTCCCAGTCTTTAATAGGTCCAAAAATTCTTTCACAGAATAGACCATCTCTCTCTGGTTTTAAAGTTCTGTAGTTAATAGTTTCAGGTTTTTTAACTTCTCCCCTTGACCATTCTCTGATTTGTTCAGGGGATGCTAAGCCAATTTGCATGGCGTCAAAATTATTTAATTCAAACAAGGGTAAGCCTCCCTTCAAAATTAGTGTTCATCATTAAAATCTTCAAGATCTAAGTTATCATCTAACTCTTCTAATTGGAATCCTTCAAACTCTTCCTCTTCTTCGTCTTCGTTTGAAGTATAACCATCATTAGTTTCCATAGTAGGTTGAGCTGGAACGAATTCCTCTGTTCCTTCTATGTTAACTTCTAATTCACCGTTGTTGTCTTCATTTTCTTCAGTTAATTCTTTTATCTTAACTTCTTCATTCTTACTATTAAGAACTCTTACATCTAAGCATAACGCTTGTAATTCTTTAATAAGAACTTTGAATGATTCTGGAACTCCTGGTTCTGGTATGTTTTCACCCTTAACGATAGCTTCGTAAGTTTTAACTCTACCAACAACATCATCAGACTTAACAGTTAATATTTCTTGTAATGTATGTGCTGCACCGTACGCTTCAAGTGCCCAAACTTCCATCTCTCCAAATCTCTGTCCACCGAACTGAGCTTTACCACCTAGTGGTTGTTGAGTTACTAGTGAGTAAGGACCTGTTGATCTTGCGTGAATCTTATCGTCAACTAAGTGAGCAAGTTTCAGGATATACATGATACCTACTGTTACTTCGTTATCGAAAGCTTCTCCAGTTCTTCCATCGAAAAGAACTGTTTTACCGTTAGCATTGTATCCAGCATCTACTAAACATTGTTCTATATTCTCTTCTGTTGCACCGTCGAATACAGGAGTAGCAATGTGCCATCCTAATTGACTAGCTGCCCATCCTAAGTGAACTTCAAGTACCTGACCGATGTTCATACGTGATGGAACCCCTAGTGGGTTTAAGCAGATTTGAAGTGGTCTTCCATCTGGTAAGAATGGCATATCTTCTTCAGGTAATACCCTTGAGATAACCCCTTTGTTACCATGACGTCCAGCCATCTTATCTCCAACAGAGATTTTTCTTTTTTGTGCTATATAAGCTCTTACAAGTTCGTTAACTCCAGGATTTAATTCATCACCATTTTCTCTAGTGAATACTTTGATATCAACTATGATACCAGCTTCCCCGTGAGGTACTCTTAATGAAGTATCTCTAACTTCTCTTGCTTTTTCACCGAATATAGCTCTTAATAATCTTTCTTCAGCAGTTAATTCAGTTTCTCCTTTTGGTGTAACTTTACCAACTAAGATATCTCCTGATCTAACTTCAGCACCGATTCTGATTATTCCTCTTTCATCTATATCTTTTAAAGCATCTTCACTTACGTTAGGAATATCCCTAGTTATTTCTTCAGGTCCTAATTTAGTGTCTCTAGCTTCACATTCATATTCTTCTATGTGGATTGATGTAAATACATCTTCTCTTACTAACTCTTCTGAGATAAGCATAGCATCCTCATAGTTGTAACCTTCCCAAGTTATGAATCCCATTCTGATATTTTTACCTAATGCGATTTCTCCTAGGTCAGTTGAAGGACCGTCTGCTAGTACTTGGTTTTTGAATACCATCTCACCAACACTAACTAATGGTCTTTGATTTATACAAGTACCTTGGTTACTTCTTTTGAACTTTAATAACTTGTATGTGTCGATTCCACCATCAACATCTCTTTTTACTTTTATTTCACTAGCACTTACATAAGTAACTGTTCCAGCGTTCTTCGCTTTTGGAAGAACCCCTGAATCAGCTGCTGCTCTGTACTCAATTCCTGTTCCTACTATAGGAGCTTGTGGCTTTAATAGTGGTACTGCTTGACGTTGCATGTTTGATCCCATTAGAGCTCTTGATGCGTCATCATTCTCAAGGAATGGTATCATAGCTGTTGCTACTGAAACGATTTGTCTAGGTGATACGTCCATAAGATCTACATCTGAAGCAGGAACTACTATAACTTCTTCCATATATCTAACTGTTACTTTATCGTGAATGAAGTTTCCATCCTCATCTAAAGGTTCGTTAGCTTGGGCTACAAGGTATTGGTCCTCTTCGTCAGCTGTAAAGTATCTTATTTCCATAGTTGCTCTCTTATTAGCTTTATCAACAATTCTGTATGGAGTTTCAATAAATCCATATTCGTTAACTTTAGCATAAGTTGCAAGAGAGTTTATAAGACCTATGTTTGGTCCCTCTGGAGTCTCGATTGGACACATTCTACCATAATGAGAGTGGTGAACGTCTCTAACTTCGAAACCAGCTCTTTCTCTTGAAAGACCTCCTGGTCCTAAAGCTGAAAGTCTTCTCTTGTGAGTTAACTCTGAAAGTGGATTTGTTTGATCCATGAATTGTGATAATTGTGAACTACCAAAGAATTCTTTAATAGCTGCAGCAACTGGTCTTATATTGATAAGCATTTGAGGTGTTATCGCTTCTTGGTCTTGAATAGTCATTCTCTCTCTAACTACTCTTTCCATTCTTGATAAACCAATTCTGAATTGGTTTTGAAGTAATTCACCAACAGATCTTAATCTTCTATTTCCTAAGTGATCAATATCATCTATATATCCTATTCCATAAGCTAATCCTAATTCATAGCTGATAGTTGCAAAGATATCATCTTTGATTATGTGCTTAGGTATTAATTTGTTTATGTTTTTCTTAATTTCTTCTTTAATTGTTTCTTCATCTGTAAAGTTGTCTAAGATTTCTTTAAGAGTTGGATAGTGTACTTGTTCTTTAACATTTAAATCAGAAATATCGAATGATACAACTTTTTCTAAATTAACAAAGTGGCTACCTATAACTCTAACAACTTTATCTTCTACTAAAACATCTACTGAGTTAATTCCAGCATTTTGAATAGTTTCTGCCATATCTCTGCTGATTTTCTCTCCTTGCTCTACCATTATTTCACCTGTTGTAGGATTAACTACGTCTACAGCTGCAACTTGGTTTGCAATTCTTAAGTTAATAGCAAGTTTTTTGTTAAACTTGTATCTACCTACTCTTGACATGTCGTATCTTTTTGCATCGAAGAATAATGAATCGATTAATGATACAGCACTTTCTACAGTAGGTGGCTCACCTGGTCTTAATCTCTTATAGATCTCAAGTAAAGCTTCTTCTTCTGTTTTAGTGTTATCTTTTTCTATTGAAGCTCTAAATCTTTCTTCTTCACCGAAGTAATCTAAAAGCTCTTGATCGCTTCCTATACCCATAGCTCTAGCTAAGATACTTATTGGAAGTTTTCTTGTTTTGTCGATTCTTACGTATATAATATCGTTTGAATCTGTTTCATACTCAAGCCATGCTCCTCTATTTGGAATAACAGTTGATGAGAATAATCTTTTACCATTCTTATCTCTTGTTTGGCTATAGTATACACCTGGAGATCTAACTAATTGGCTGACGATAACTCTCTCAGCTCCATTAATTATAAAAGTTCCTTGTTCTGTCATTAATGGGAAATCACCCATAAATACTTCTTGCTCTTTTATTTCTCCTGTTTCAGTATTAGTAAGTCTTACTGATACTTTTAGTGGTGCTGCATAAGTTGAATCTCTCTCCTTACACTCTTCCACTGAGTACTTGATATTTTCTTTATCAAGTTTGTAATCAACGAATTCAAGTACTAGATTCCCTGTGAAATTTCCAATAGGATTAATGTCATCAAATACTTCATGAAGACCTTCCTTTAAAAACCACTCGTATGAATCTAATTGTACTTCGATAAGATTTGGCATATCTGTTACATCTTTAACTTTACCAAAACTCATTCTTGTTCTTTTTCCAGATTGGACAGGATGTACCATGAATTTTCACCCCTTGTATAAACTAAAATAACCAAAAGCATAACTTCCCTAAGGACTTTAGCTTTCGGACAGCATCTTGATAGTGATATAATCGCTATTATTGATTATACCTTATTTTCGACTAAATATACTTCTCCATATTGAATAGTACATTTAATGATAGTATCACACCTTATGTGTTATGTCAACATATTATTTTATCAATAAATTAATATATTTATATTTTTATAAAAATTTATAGCATGTTTACAACCCCATACTATAAATAAAACTATATAAAGTATCCTGAATTTTGTGGATATTTTATATAGTTTCAAAATTAGTGGAAATAAAAAGGTGCTATAAAAGCACCTTTCTATATAATTACTATTACTAAAGTAAGTCAAATACTATTTAACTTCTACTTCTGCTCCAACTTCAGCTAATTTAGCTTTCATTTCTTCAGCAGCTTCTTTAGCTACAGCTTCTTTAAGTGTTTTAGGAGCTCCATCAACTATTTCTTTAGCTTCTTTTAATCCTAAACCAGTTATTTCTCTAACTACTTTGATAACTTTGATTTTGTTAGCTCCAGCGTTAGTTAATACTACGTCGAACTCTGATTTTTCTTCTGCAGCAGCTCCTGCTACAGCTCCAGCAGCTGCAACTGGTGCAGCAGCGCTTACTCCGAACTCCTCTTCGCAAGCAGTTACTAATTCGTTTAATTCTAAAACTGTCATTTCTTTTATAGCTTGAATGATATCTTCTCTTGTCATTTTAATTGCACCTCCAAAATTTTTAAAACCAAATTAATTCTTTGAATTAATTCTATTATTCAGCTGATTCAGCTTCTTTTTTCTCTTTTATTGCGTTTAATAAGTATGCAAGATTTGATAATGGGCTCTTGATACTTCCAAGAAGTTTCGCAATAAGAACTTCTTTTGATGGTATTGAAGCGATTTTTGTGATTTGATCTTTATCATAAACATCACCTTCAACTATACCAGCTTTTAACTCAAGTTTTTTGTGATCCTTAGCGAAATCATTTAAAACTCTTGCAGCTACTGTTGCATCGTCATATCCGAATGCTATTGAAACAGGACCTTCTAAGTATTCTACAACACCATCGAATCCTAATTCTTTAGCAGCTAAAGTAACTAAAGTATTTTTGTATACTTTGTATTCTACTCCAGCCTCTCTTAAGTTCTTTCTTAATTGAGTATCTTCTTCAACAGTTAAACCTTGATAATCAGTTAAAACAACACCTTTTGCTTTTTCTAATTTTTCTCTGATTTCAGCAACTTTTGCTTCTTTTAATTGTCTGTTCTTGTTCACTGTGTGTCCACCTCCTCACAGTATTACCTGCTCTATTATATTAATAAAGGTCTTCCCGTAGACAGAGGAAGACCTGAAATTAAACATGTATTTAAGGACCCTCGGTAGGTTGTTTACGTTATGCCGTTAAGCACCTACTGTCTACGGAACTATATTTCTTTTTTCAACATGAATTATTGTATCACTTAAGTTTAACTAAGTCAACTACTTTTTTCGTCAAATTATAAAACTTTTACTGGGTTGATTCTAGCACCAGGTCCCATTGTGCTTGATACAGTTACTGATTTAATGTATTGTCCTTTAGCAGCAGCTGGTTTAGCTTTTACTAAAGCATCCATTAATGTTGCGAAGTTGTCTTGTAATTTTTCAACTCCGAATGATTTTTTACCGATTGGGCAGTGTACGATAGCTGTTTTATCAACTCTGTACTCTACTTTACCAGCTTTGATGTCAGCGATTGCTTTAGCTACATCAAATGTTACTGTTCCTGATTTAGGGTTTGGCATTAATCCTTTAGGTCCTAAGACTCTACCAATTCTACCAACTACACCCATCATATCTGGAGTAGCTACAACTACATCGTAGTCGAACCAGTTTTCTGATTGGATCTTTTGAACTAATTCTTCAGCTCCAACGAAATCTGCTCCCGCTTCTTGAGCTTCGTTTGCTTTATCTCCTTTAGCAAAAACTAAAACTTTTACTTCTTTACCTGTTCCGTGTGGTAATACTACAGCACCTCTAACTTGTTGGTCTGCGTGTCTTGGATCTACCCCAAGTCTTACGTGTAATTCGATTGTTTCATCGAAGTTAGCTTTTGCAGTTTTTACAGATAGCTCTAAAGCTTCTTCTGGATTGTATAAAGCATTTTTGTCTATTAACTTTGCACTTTCAACATATTTCTTTCCCATTTATAAGCCTCCTTTGTGGTATTAGCGGTTTTTACCTCCCACTATTTTTAATGAAAATTACTCTTCTACAGTTACACCCATACTTCTTGCTGTACCAGCAACCATTCTCATAGCGCTTTCTACAGATGCAGCATTTAAGTCAGGCATTTTGATTTCTGCGATTTTCTTAACTTGCTCTTTAGTTAAAGTACCAACTTTAGTTTTGTTTGGTACTCCTGATCCGCTTTCAAGTCCTAATTCTTTTTTGATTAGTACTGCAGCTGGTGGAGTTTTTAGTATAAAACTAAATGATCTGTCTTGGTATACTGTGATAACTACTGGTATTATTAGTCCAGCTTTATCAGCAGTTTTTGCGTTGAACTCCTTACAGAATCCCATGATGTTTACACCGTGTTGTCCTAATGCAGGACCTACTGGTGGTGCTGGAGTTGCCTTTCCTGCAGCAAGTTGAAGTTTAATCATTCCAGTTACTTTCTTAGCCATTTTATTATTCCTCCTATACTGTGGTATATACGGATAACTTATTTCTTGTTTTGTTATCCTCCCACTTGATTAAAATCAGCTATAAATTAAACTAATTTTTCAATTTGATTGAATTCTAGCTCAGCTAATGTTTCTCTTCCAAACATATCAACTGATGCTTTGATTTTGTGTTGCTCTAGATTAATCTCTTGGATAGTTGCAACGAATTCTCTAAGTGGTCCAGAGATAACTCTTACACTTTCACCTACTTCAAGATCTACATCAGATGGTAGTTCAACAACTCCCATTGATTCAACCTCGTAGTCAGTAAGAGGCACTGGTTTAGAACCAGGTCCTACGAATCCTGTAACTCCTCTAGTGTTTCTTACAACATACCAAGATTCATCTGTCATTAGCATCTTCACAATTACGTAACCTGGGAACTTTTTCTTTAAAGTTACTTTTTGCTTACCATCTTTTTCTTCGATAGCTTCTTCCATAGGAATTTGGATATCTTGAATAAGATGTTCTAAGTTTCTGTTTTCAACAACTTTTTCGATGTTTACTTTTACTTTATTTTCGTACCCAGAATACGTATGTACTACGTACCATCTTGCTCTTTCACTCATATTTCCTTCAGTGATAGACACCTACTAAACCTCCTTTTATTTAAGTTTCAAAACTACTTCAAAGAGGTTTTGAAAAATGTAGTCTAGTCCGCCTACTAACACTATGTATACTAGGGCGAACCCAAGAACTGCAATTAATGCTTTCTTTGTTTCTTCTTTTGAAGGCCATGTTATTCTTTTTAATTCAGCTAACACGTCTTTAAAGAAGTTTGACTTGCCCCCTTTAGTAGAAGCAGTGCTTTTTACTTTTTTACTAGTCATAAATTCACATCCTTACTCTTATATAAGTCTGTGTCATTTCTAAAATCGCTTTGAATTACTTAGTTTCTCTATGAAGAGTATGCTTTTTACAGAATTTGCAGTATTTGTTCATTTCCATTCTGTCTGGGTTGTTTTTCTTATTCTTCATTGAGTTGTAGTTTCTTTGTTTACACTCTGTGCATGCTAAAGTTATTTTTACTCTCACGGTTCGCACCTCCAGTTTTTATATATATATTCTAAGAGTTAATTTCCTCTTACTGTATCTAAAAATCGTGATTGTGTGTTACTTTCTCACATTATCACAATTCTTTTACCATGTCAATAATATACTCTTTATAAAGGACTAGGTAGTTAAACCCAGTCCTATATAATTATATATTTAATTAGTATATATATTTGATTCTAAGTTTTAAATTACTCGATTATTGAATTAACAACTCCTGAACCTACTGTTCTTCCACCTTCTCTGATCGCGAATCTTAATCCTTCGTCCATTGCAACTGGAGTGATTAGTTCAACGTTCATGTCGATGTGATCTCCTGGCATTACCATTTCCATTCCGTCTGGTAATTTGATTGATCCTGTTACGTCAGTAGTTCTGAAGTAGAATTGTGGTCTGTATCCATCGAAGAATGGAGTATGTCTTCCACCTTCTTCTTTTTTAAGTACGTATACTTGACCTACGAATTTTTTGTGTGGTTTAACTGATCCAGTTTTAGCTAAAACTTGACCTCTTTCGATTTCTGTTCTTTGGATTCCTCTTAATAATGCTCCGATGTTATCTCCAGCTTGTGCGTTGTCTAATAACTTTCTGAACATTTCTATTCCTGTTACAACAGTTTTCTTAGTTTCTTCTTTAATTCCTACGATCTCAACTTCTTCACCAACGTTTAAGATACCACTTTCAACTCTACCAGTTGCAACTGTTCCTCTTCCTGTTATTGTGAATACGTCCTCGATTGGCATTAAGAATGGTTTATCTGTAGCTCTCTCTGGAGTTGGGATATACTCATCTACTGCTTTCATTAACTCATCGATACAAGCTGTTGCAGCTTCATCAGTTGGGTTTTCTAAAGCTTTTAATGCTGATCCAGTTATTACTGGGATGTCGTCTCCTGGGAAATCGTACTCGCTTAATAGCTCTCTTACTTCCATTTCAACTAATTCTAATAATTCTTCGTCATCTACCATATCTGCTTTGTTTAAGAATACTACGATGTGGTCAACTCCAACTCTTGATGCAAGTAGGATATGCTCTCTTGTTTGAGGCATTGGACCGTCTGCAGCTGAACAAACTAAGATAGCTCCGTCCATTTGAGCAGCACCAGTGATCATGTTCTTAACGTAGTCAGCATGTCCTGGACAGTCAACGTGTGCGTAGTGTCTGTTTTCTGTTTCGTACTCAACGTGTGCAGTGTTGATTGTGATTCCTCTTTCTTTTTCTTCTGGAGCTTTATCGATTTCGTCATATTTGAATGACTCAGCGAATCCTTTGTTTGCTAAAACAGTTGTTATAGCAGCTGTTAATGTAGTTTTACCGTGGTCAACGTGACCGATAGTTCCAATATTTACGTGTGGTTTACTTCTTTCAAATTTTGCTTTTGACATTGTAAAATCCTCCTTCATTTCCTAATAAACTTTGCCTAGCGTGTTATATAACTAAATCGCTGGAGCTCACGACCGGAATCGAACCGATGCCTTCCGCTAAATTTTAAGCGTTGCTCTCCCAACTGAGCTACATGGGCACTCTATTTGGTTTATTTTTTAAATATACCAATTATAAAGTTTACTATCATTTTTTTGCTTTGTCAATATCTATTTAATCACTTTAAATCTAGTGATTTTTCAAGTTTTCTTTTAACTCTTTGAAGTGCGTTATCAATTGATTTTGCTTGCCTGTCTAAATCACAAGCAATCTCTTGATATGATTTACCATCTAAATAAGAATTTAACACCTTAAGTTCTAACTTAGATAGTACTTTTTGCATTTCTGATTCTATTCTCTTTAGTTCCTCTTGACTGATTATAAGTTCTTCTGGATCTGTAATTTTAAGACCAGCTAAAACATCCAAGAGCGTTCTTTCTGATTCCTCTTCATATATAGGTTTATTAAGTGAAATATATGTATTTAGAGGTATGTGTTTTTGTCTTGTTGCTGTTTTTATAGCTGTGATTATTTGTCTTGTTACACAAAGCTCAGCAAACGCCCTAAATGATGTTAATTTTTCAGGATTAAAATCTCTTATAGCTTTATATAATCCTATCATGCCTTCTTGATATATGTCTTCTTTGTCTGCTCCTATCAAAAAGTAAGATTTAGCCTTCGATTTAACAAATAATTCGTATTTGTTTATAAGAAATTCCTGAGCTCTTTTATTACCATTTTTCGCTTCTACAACTATTTCTTCATCTGTCTTTTTGTCTAAATCTATGAACTTATTCATAGAGCACCCACTATTCTCCATACTCCCCCTCCGAACTTAAAGCCTTAATTTATCTAGCTCTTTCTCATTTCTTCTAGTTTTTTTAAAACATCGCCATCTAAATTATCCCATACATTATTTTTGGTTGATGCCTTTATCTTATTCGTTTTTTCTGTTATTTTATCTTCTACTTTCATAACATCACTATAAAATTCTAGCGATGATATTCTAGTTGCGCCCCTTTGGAAGATTGTTTGTTGCTCTAAAGAATCTGATGTTACTACGTAAACTTCAAATCTCCTACCTATAGAGTGGACTTTCTTTTCAATGTAAGCATCAGCTGTTTCGCCGTCTTTAGTAAAGATAACCGCTAGATTTTCTGAGCATTTTTCTTCTTTTTCTATGCTTCCTTGAACCTTGTGTGCATCAAAAACTAAATTGACTAAACAATTATTATAGCTACTGAAATTGTGTAATTTGTCTATTAAATTTTGTCTTGCGCCTTCAAAACTAACATCTTTATCTTCCTTTAAATCTGGCCAACTATTTATTACATTATACCCATCTACATAATAAATCTTCACGCTTTTTATACCTCTTCTATTTTAGTCTACCTTTTAAGACCTCATACATCATTATACCACCAGCTACTGACGCATTTAAAGAATTTATCTTACCAATCATAGGAATTTTAACTAATTTGTCACATTTTTTTAGAGTTAATTTTGATATTCCTCTTCCTTCACTTCCTATAACTAGTGCACATGGACCATTAAAGTTCACTTCATAGCTGTATTCTGTTCCGTCTATATCTGCTCCATATACCCAAACGCCTTCTTCTTTTAGCTCATCTATTGTACTGTTTATGTTTGTAACTTTTGCTATTTTTACATGATTAACAGCTCCAACTGATGACTTGTATACTGTTGGTGTTACTCCTACGTTTCTTCTCTTAGGTATTATTATACCATGAACTCCACAAGTTTCAGCAGTTCTTATTATAGAACCTAAATTATGAGGGTCTTCTAGTTCATCTAATATAATTATAAATGGATCTTCTCCTTTATTTTTCGCAACTTCTAGTATATCCTTAACAGCACAGTATTTGTAAGGGGTAATTTTTGCTATTATTCCTTGGTGAACTGCACCTTCTGACATAGAGTCTAACTTTTTCTTATCTACTTATTTTATAACGATCTTTTTCTCTTTAGCAAGGCCTATAATAACGTTTATTGAACCTTCTTTATGTCCTTTTGCTATATATAAAGCTTCAATTGTTTTGTTTCCTTTAACAGCTTCCATAGCTGCATTTCTACCTATTAAGATATCTTCTCTAGTTGATTCTATAAACTCTTCGCTTCTTCTAGGTTTTCTCTCTTCTTTTTTAGGCTGTCTTTCTTCTCTTTTAGGCTTTTTAGTTTCTTTAATATTTTTTTGGTTTTTTGCCATTTTTTCTTTCTCCTATCTAACTTTTAGAAATTATTTAGAACAAATCTCTACACTTCTGTTAAATATATATTCTAACCTTTCTACGTTTCCTGTCAAATATAAATATCCAACTAACGCTTCAAATCCAGTTGCCATTCTATAATCTCTAACATCTGCATTTTTAGGAACTGTAGCTGATTTAGTATTTCTTCCTCTTTTATATATGTGTAGTTCTTCCTCTGTTAATTCACTTTCTAATTCGTGCATTATAAGCGCTTGACTTTTTGCTTTTACAAAATTTATAGCAGCTTTATGCATTTTGTGTACTGAAAGCCCACTATTGTTTGAAATTATATAATTTCTTATAAATATTTCATAAGCACCGTCACCTACTAATGCTAACTGAAGTGGATTTAATAGTCTAGCTTCGTATTTAGAAAATTCCTTTACTCTTAAATCATTTAACATTTTATTTCTCCTTTAAATAAAGGCTGCAATATATGCAGCCTTATATTTTTATTAGTTAACCTTTTTCCATCTAACACCTTGTGGTGTGTCTTCAAGAACTATTCCTCTATCTTTTAAATCATCTCTTATTTTATCTGATAAAGCAAAATCTTTATTTTTTCTAGCTTGTTGTCTTTCTTCTATTAATCTTTCAACTTCTTCTGCAAGTGCTGCGTCTTTAGTTGATTTTTGGAACATTCCAAGAGGTGCACCAAGTTCTCTAATTAAAGATAAAGCTTCTTTTGCAAGTTCTTTTGATGAATTTATATTTATGTTTGTGTTAGTGTCTTTTATTAGATCAAATATAGCTGTTATTGCATCTGCTGTGTTGAAATCATCATCCATTTTTTCGATGTATTTTTGTCTATATTTATCTAAGCTATTTAAATATGCCTTTTCTTCTTCATTCATCTCTTCTCTTGAAACTTCATCTATTAAATTTTCAAGGTTTCCTATAGCGTTATAGATTCTTTCAACTGATGATCTTGCTGAATCTAATAAATCTTTGCTGTAGTTAAGTTGAACTCTGTAGTGGCATGATAACATTAAAAATCTTATAACATCTGCATCATATTCTTTTAAAACGTCCCTTGCTGTGAAGAAGTTATTTAATGATTTAGACATTTTTTGATTGTTAACATTAACGTATGCTGAATGTAACCAATAATGAGCAAAAGGTTCACCTGTTAAGGCCTCACTTTGTGCTATCTCGTTTTCGTGGTGTGGGAATGCTAAGTCCATTCCGCCTGCGTGGATATCTATTGTGTCACCTAAAAGGTTCTTAGCCATGCATGAGCACTCTATATGCCACCCTGGTCTTCCTTCACCCCAAGGGCACTTCCAAGCAGGTTCTCCTTCTTTTTTTGCTTTCCAGATAGCAAAATCCATAGGGTCTTGCTTTCTTTCATCAACATTTATTCTAGCTCCAGCTTGTAAATCTTCTATGTTTTGCCCTGATAATTTACCGTAGCCTTCGAATTTTTTAGTACTAAAGTAAACATCTCCATCTACTTCATATGCATACCCTTTATCTATTAAGTCTTTTACGAATTTTATTATTTGACCTATAAATTCTGTAGCTCTAGGGTTAGTTGTAGCTCTTTCAATGTTTAATGCATCAGCATCAGTATAATATTCTTTTATATACTTATCTCCAACATTTTTAACTGTTATTCCTTCTTCGTTTGCTCTCTTTATCATCTTATCGTCTATATCTGTAAAGTTTTGAACGAAGTTTACTTTGTATCCTCTATATTCGAAATATCTTCTTATTGTATCAAATACTATAAAAGTTCTTCCATTTCCTATGTGGAAAAAGTTATAAACTGTAGGTCCGCAAACATACATCTTAACTTCTCCTTTAGTTATAGGGATAAATTCTTCTTTCTTTCTAGTTAATGTGTTATAAAGCTTCATTACTATTCCTCCTAACTATTTAAGTTTTAGGTTGTTTTTTTCAAACTCAGCTCTTACTTTATCTAAAACTTCTTCTATTTTTATTGTTTCGTTGTCTCCACCAGTTCTTAATTTAAATTCAACTTCTCCGTCTCCAATTTTCTTACCTACTGTAACTCTCATTGGAATTCCCATAAGTTCTGAATCTTTAAATTTAACCCCAGCTCTTTCTTTTCTATCATCAAGTAAAGCATCTACTCCCATAGCTAAAAGCCCTTCGTAAAGCTCTGTAGCTATTTTCATTTGCTCTTCATCTTTAGCGTTAACTGGTATAACTGATACGTGGTATGGAGCCACTGAAAGAGGCCATACTATACCAAACTCATCGTGGTGTTGTTCTACGATTGATGCAACTGTTCTAGTAACACCTATTCCGTAACATCCCATTATAAATGGTTTTTCTTTTCCGTCTTCTCCTATGAAGCTTGCGTTCATAGCTTCTGAGTACTTAGTTCCAAGTTTAAATATGTGTCCAACTTCAGTTCCTCTTGCTATAGTAACTTTTCCTCCACATCTTGGGCAAACTTCGCCTTCTTCTATGTTTCTGAAGTCTCCAACTGTTCCTTCGAAATCTCTTCCGTAGTTAACATTTTTTAAGTGGTATCCTGTTTCGTTAGCACCTACAACCATGTTATACATATTTTTAACTTCTGCATCAACTAATATTAAATCAGCTTTTAGCCCTACAGGACCTGCAAATCCAGTTTCTGAATTAGTAGCTTCAAATACCATTTCATGAGTTGCTAATTCTATATCAGTAGAAGCATTTGATGCGTTAGCTACCTTTACTTCGTTAACTTCTCTATCTCCTCTTACTAATACAGCAACAGTTTTTCCATCTACATTATATAATAGAGTTTTAACTGTTTTTTTGTTATCAACATTTAAGAAGCTTGAAACTTCTTCTATAGTTCTGCTGTTTGGAGTTTCGATTTTTTCCATTTCTAATAATGCTTCTTCTTCGCATTTATCGCCTACAGTTTCAGCTTTTTCTATGTTTGCTGCGTAATCACAAGTTGTGCAGAAAACTATATCATCTTCTCCAACTTCTGATTTAACCATAAATTCAGCTGAGTTTGATCCTCCGATTGCACCTGAATCTGCTTCAACGCATTTAGCATCTAACCCGCATCTATTAAATATTCTTACGTATGCATCGTGCATATCGTTAAATGACTTATCTAATCCTTCTTGATCTTTATCAAAGCTATAAGCATCTTTCATTATGAACTCTCTAGATCTCATAACTCCAAATCTTGGTCTTCTTTCATCTCTGTATTTAGTTTGAATTTGATAAAGATTTACTGGTAATTGTTTGTATGATTTTATTTCATTTCTAGCTATATCAGTAAATACTTCTTCGTGAGTAGGTCCTAGGCAGAATTGTCTTGAGTTTCTATCTGTTACTCTAAACATTTCTGGTCCGTATGCATCCCATCTTCCTGATTCTTGCCATAATTCTGCAGGTATAACAGCTGAAGCTAAGAATTCTTGAGCACCTGAGTTATTCATTTCTTCTCTTACTATATTTTCTACATTATTTAAAACTTTTACTCCTAAAGGTAAATGTGCATATATCCCTGATGCAACCTTTCTAATCATTCCTGATCTTAGCATTAACTTATGACTTGCTATTTCTGCTTCTGCTGGTACTTCTCTTAAAGTCGCAACTAGCATTTTTGACATTTTCATAATTCTACCTCCTAATATATTAACTTTTATTTTTTCTTAATTTAATAAAAGGTGTAATTAATTACTCCTTTTAACTTTAATAGATTAAATTTAAATAAATATGAATATAAAAAAGCCACCCTATTTATAAAATAGGGCGACTAATAAATCGCGGTACCACCTAAATTTGTATCTTTAAGTAATGATAACGGTATTAAACCGATAGTTTTTGCCTATTACTCAGAAGCTGGTTCAAAATCTAATTTGGAATCTTTCAGCCTAAGGATTCCTCTCTTTAAAAGGTGCGATTTCTACTATTCTTCTTCATAGTCTTTAACCTTTAATTCTATTTTATGCTAACATTATAGCTTTTAAAGAATTTACTGTCAATTAATTATTTAATACTAAATACTCACCTAAAATCAAATCTTCTGGTGTTGTAATTTTTATATTTGTGTATTCACCATCATATAAAAATACCTTATTACCATAAGTTTCAACAACCATAGTATCGTCTGTGACTTCTCTACCTTCGATTTTGATTTTTTCGTGGCATTTAGTTATTAAATCATATTTAAAAACTTGCGGTGTTTGAACTGAAACTAAGTCACTTCTTTTTGGTGTACTTTTAGAAAAAGAGTCTAAGTCTTTAACTTTTATAGTATCTTTAGGCATAACACCTGGTGCTGCTGCCCCGTACTCTTTAGCAAACTTTATTCCATTTGATATAATTTCATCACTTACAAAAGGCCTCGCCCCATCATGTATTAAAACTATGTCAGAATCTTTGCATTCTTTAAGACCATTATATACAGAGTCTTGTCTTTCTTTTCCACCTAAAACAATCTTACTTATATCTAAATCAAACTTATCTAAAATATTTTCTTTAAAATAATCTATTTCATCTTCTGGTAAAACAAGAACTATATTATCTATATCTTTATTATCTAAAAACTTTTTAATAGTATAGTATAGAATCGGTTTGTTTTTAAGCATTATAAATTGCTTACTAACTGATGCACCCATCCTCTTTCCTCTTCCACCTGAAAGAATAATAGCTGTATTCATATTAATTACTCTCCTAATTGTCTTTAGGCTTTGCAAATATCATTCTTCCTGCTGCTGTTTGAAGAACTGATGTAACTAAAACATCTATAGTTTCGTTTAAGTGCTTTTTACCACCTTCAACTACTATCATAGTTCCATCATCTAAATACGCAACACCTTGACTGTTTTCTTTTCCAAGCTTAACTATTTCAATTGTCATTTCTTCTCCTGGAATAACAACAGGTTTAATAGCGTTTGAAAGCTCGTTTATATTTAAAACTGGAACACCTTGAACCTCAGCAACTTTGTTTAAGTTGTAGTCATTTGTTACAACTTTTCCGTTTAGAGTTTGAGCTAGTTTTAAAAGCTTTGCATCTACTTCTGCGATTTTAGGAAAATCACCTTCGTAGATTTGAGTTTCTATATCTAATTCTTTTTGAATCTTGTTTAATATATCTAGTCCTCTTCTTCCTCTAACTCTTTTTAAAGAATCCGAAGAGTCTGCTATATGTCTAAGTTCATCTAAAACGAAATTAGGTATAACTAAAGGTCCTTCTACAAAACCAGTTTCACAAATATCAAATATTCTACCATCTATTATTACAGATGTATCTAAAACTTTTGGAATTGGTTTGTGTGCTTTTTCAGCTTCTTTTCTAGCCTTCTTTTCTTTTTGAGCTTTTTCTCTTATAGCACTATTCTTTTTTATATTAACTATCATAGCAGTTATGTCGTCTTTTTTATCTACAGTGATTTTTACACCTATTACTGCTGCTAAAATATTAATTAATATAAATAGGATTGGTCCAAGTGGTGCTAAAAAGTCATTTAAAGGACTCGCTAAAAAGAAAACTATTATAAGGGGTATGATAGCACCTATAGATCCGTATATTATTTCAGCTACTGAGAACCTTCTCATATTTGTTTCTGCTAAACCTATTAAATTTGAAATCCACTTATATATAGTCGGAGAAACCAAATATAAAATAATACCAAAAACTAATGAAATAAATATAACGAATAATACCCTACCTACCGCTGATGATAGATATTCCATATTTTGAAAAACATCTATCTTTAAAGCTGCTTCCCCTATTATATATCCTAGTAGTAAGCCTATTACAGTGAAAATCCCTCTTATTAATTTTTTTAACATTCCTTCACCTCCCTTTTAAATTCTTGCCATTTTATGATAATTAAATTCTATTTAAAATAAAGTTTTTTACTATAAATATAATTTATTTACCGTGAATTAATTATACCATACCATTTTATGGCTTTAGTGAAGTTTTTCTTAAATATAACTAAAGAATATTTATATTTTTCTTATACCCCCTATATTTTATAGCCATCCTAGTTTATCATTAGATTCATAAGATATATTTAGTTACATATAGAAATTTTATAAAATATTGCTAAGGAGTTGAAAAGAAATGAAAGACATAATTTTTGATGAATTTCAAAACTCAGTAGAAGATTCTTTACTACGTCACAAAAGTATTTTAGATATTCTAAGTAAGTATAATGAATCTAGTAGTAGAGTAAATAGAGCTATAACAAAAGCAGTTACTAATTGCGGTTGTATAGAGATAGATGCAAAAAAACAATGCATTCCTTCTGACGAAACTACCCTTTTAGAGTATAAAGAGTGTTTATCTAACCACTTAAAAGGAGAACTTTGTGATAATTGCAGAGAAGTAATCGAACAAG
>NZ_JAMDLQ010000056.1:0-20092 GCF_024705715.1 Clostridium sp. LY3-2 | reverse complement strand
TATTCTACCTTACTTCCCTTTGCAATTCTTTAGGTTTGAACCTTTATGATATACTTTTAACTGAAAATAATAAGATCGAAACTTTAGGCAATTTTACTTTCAGATAAAAATTAGCCTAAGTACATATTTTTATATACAAAAACTAAAGCGATATTTAAAAATTAAATATCGCTTTTATTTTGCACTATTTTTTATATTTTATTATTAAATTTCTGCTTTTAATGAAATTTGTTCATTAATTCTTCTAAGCCCTGTTCTTATCGCCCTTGCACGAGCTTCCCCGATTCCTTCTACTTGATCTAATTCTTCCGTATCTGCTTCTAAAACATCATTAAAACTATCAAAGTGGTTTATTAAGTTTTCAATAACATTTGATGGAATTCTAGGTATTTTACTTAATATTCTATAACCTCTAGGTGAAATTAAAGTATCAGCTAGCGAGCTATATCCGTATCCTAATATTTTTGCTATAGATTCTAAGTCTATAAGTTCTTGAGGTGATAATTTTTGGATGTTATTGTATATCTCGTCTATGCTCTTTTCATCATCTCCATAGTCTTTTATTAAAGATATTCCGTCTCTTTCTACATATCTTACTAACTCATCTAATTGCATAGATATAAGTCTACCTTCGTTTCCAAGTTCTAAGATATATGTATCTATCTCTTCTACTATCCTCATAACCATCTCAGTTCTTTGAATAGCTGTAACTACATCAAAAAGTGTAGTTAAATCTTGGAACTCTAAAAGATTTAAATTGTTTATTACTCTTTCAAGTACTGAAACGTACTTTTCTAGAGTTTGAATTGCTTGATTAGCTCTTGCAAGAATTACACTACTTTCTCTTAAAACATATTTTAAATCGCCTTTATATACAGTTATAATATTTCTTCTTTGTGAAATAGCTATAACTATGCTGTTTGTTTGCTTTGCAACTCTTTGTGCTGTTCTATGTCTAGTCCCTGTTTCAAATGTTGGAATAGTAGCACTTGGTACTAATTGCGCGTTTGCACATATTATTTTTTTTAAGTCTTTACTTAAAACAATAGCACCATCCATTTTTGCAAGTTCATAAACATAAGCTGGAGAATATTCTGAGTTTATAGTAAATCCACCATCTACTATTTCCATTATCTCTTCAGTATCTCCAAGGACTATTAATCCACCAGTTTTAGCCCTTAATATATTCTCTAGTCCTTCTCTTAACTGAGTACCAGGGCACATTATTTTTAAAATTTTTCTAATTTGAACATCTTTCTCTAATCTCATATACTCACCTATTCTCTTAGAATATCTTACTAATAGCTTCTTTTAAATTATTAATACCTATAACATTTATTTTATTATTTCTTACTTTATCTTTATTTCTCCAAGGAATAACTGCATTTAGAAAGCCTAATTTTTCTGCTTCGTTTACTAATCTCTCTATAGTACTTATAGGTCTTATTTCTCCTGTAAGCCCTACTTCTCCCATAATAGCTACCTTTTCAAGTTTTATTCCTTTGCTTTTTATACTCGATAAAAGTGCAATTGCAACTCCTAAATCTGCAGTAGTTCCATCTATATTAAGTCCTCCTACAACATTTATATAAACGTCATGATTATAAAAAGGAACTCTAAGTTTCTTTTCTAATACAGCTAATATTAAACTTAATCTTTGATTATCTATTCCTACAGAAGTTCTTCTTGGCATCGGTGATTTAGTTTCTGTAACTAATGCTTGTATTTCAACTAATATAGGCCTACTTCCTTCCATTATGCCGATAACTACAGAACCTTCTTGGTTAAATGTAGTTTCTTCTAAGAACAAACTTGAAGGATCGTAAATTTCAACTAACCCTTCTTCTCTCATTTCAAAAACACCTATTTCACTAGTAGTACCAAAACGGTTTTTCATAGTTCTAAGGATTCTAAACTCTTCTGTTCTCTCTCCTTCAAAATATAAAACTGTATCTACCATATGTTCTAAAACTCTAGGACCTGCAAGTTCACCTTGCTTTGTAACGTGTGCTACTATAAATAAAGGAATACCAGCCTTTTTACCTATTCTCATAAGTTGGTTTGAGCACTCTCTAACTTGTGATACACTTCCAGGCGCTGACGTGACATTTTCTTTATATATAGTTTGAATTGAGTCAATAATTGCAAACTTTGGGTTTATTTCATCTATATATGCTTCTATAGTATCTAAATTAGTTTCTGAAACTATATAAAGTTCTTCAGATTTTACACCTAACCTGTCTCCCCTTATTTTGATTTGTTCTTCCGATTCTTCTCCTGAAACATATAAAACTTTTCCGTATTTTTTTGAAATGTTATTTGCTGTTTGAAGTAGAAGTGTTGATTTACCAATACCAGGGTCACCTGATATAAGCGTTAAGGAACCTTTAACAAGACCTCCACCTAAAACTCTATTTAATTCTTCTAATCCAGTATCAAATCTCTCTCTTTCTCCAGATTTTATCTGAGATATTGATTTTGGCATATTTTCTTTAGTTAATGTTTTTACTATTTTATTTTTTTCTTCTGCTTTTGAATCTCGAACTTCTTCTACAAAAGTATTCCAGTTATTACATGAAGGGCATTTTCCAAGCCACTTCGCTGATTCATAACCGCATTCTTGGCATGTAAAAATTGATTTTATCTTAGCCATAGGTACATAACATCCTTTTTTCTATTTTTAATTCCATGAATCTTTCCAGTAATTCTATAATATCATATATTTTATTTATATTACATTATTAACTAAAATTTAAATACCTATAACTAAATATCTATATAAATAAAGAAAAGGACTATCTTTTATAAGATAATCCTTTGTTTTTATTTTACTAATTTATTATTTTATTAAACTTGCTGCTTCTTCATCAATTACTACAGTAACATCTCTATGCATTTGTAACATTGTTACTGGGCATTCAGTTGTTATTTTTCCGCTAAATAACTCTTTCATAGCTTCTGCTTTTCCTTCACCACTTGCAACTAAAAGTATTTTTTTAGCTTTCATGATTTGTCCAAGCCCCATAGTTATTGCTGTTTTTGGAACTTCATCTATTGAATCAAAATATCTTGAGTTAGCTTTGATTGTGCTTTCTGTAAGACCTGTAAGGTGAGTTCCTGAAATTAAGTGTGAATCTGGTTCGTTAAATGCAACATGTCCGTTATTTCCAACACCTAGTAGTTGGATATCAGTTCCACCTAATTCATCTATCATTTTGTCGTAATTTTTTCCTTCTTCGTTTGGATCTTTAGCTAATCCGTTTGGTACGAAAGTTTTATCTTTATTTATATTAACGTGATTGAAAAGATGTGAGTTCATAAAGAATCTGTAGCTTTGCTCATGATCCCCTGCAAGTCCTATATATTCATCTAAGTTAACTGTTGTTATTTTAGAAAAATCTATCTCTCCATCATTATTCATTCTGATTAATTCTTTATACATTCCTTCTGGAGTTCCACCAGTTGCAAGACCTAAAACAGAATCTGCTTTTTCTTTTATTTGTTCTGCCATAATCCCCGCTGCACATTTGCTCATCTCATCATAATTTTTTACTATTATTAATTTCATTTTAAAATCCCCTCTCTCCTCGATATATTGACTTCTAAAATATATTTGTCAGATCTATATACTGATTCTTCAATGAATAATACTTTATTTTGATCATCTAGAGTTGTTCCATAAGTTTTTATAAGTGGAACTATTATATCTACCTCAAATAATTTCATATAGTATTCATCCATAATAATAGCCTTTATTTCAGATTCAGAATGGTTTATTAAAAGACCTCTATCTTCTAGAACTTTAAATATTGAACCTAGTACAGTTTCTTTATCAAGTTCTCCTGAAATTTCTTTTGGTATATAGATTATCTCATTTGCGATAACTTCGCCATTTACTCTTCTAAGCCTGTTTATTTTATAAACCTTATCGAAGTTTAAAATTTCTTTCATTTTTTTAGGAGTATCGATATATTACATAGCTAATACTTCTGTTTGTAGTTCTTTTCCAGTTCTTTTAATAATATCTGTAAAACTCATAACATCTTTTTGTTTTAATTCAGGTTCACATACAAATGTACCTTTACCTTTTTCTCTTCTTAAAATACCTTCTTGAACTAATTCCCCAAGTGCTTGTCTAATAGTCATTCTACTAACTTCATACTTTTCAGACAGCTCCCTTTCACTAGCTATACAATCGCCAACGCGCCATGTGCCTTCTGCAATTTTCCCTTTTATTGCTTCTTTTAATTGGTAATACACTGGTATTGGACTATTTTTATCTATCATATTTATTCCTCCTAAGTTCATTATACATTTACTTTATCTAGTTGTCTAGACCACTATACAAATATTTATTAAGCATAATAACTCTACTTTTTACAAATAATATAATTAATACATTATTAGGAGTTGATATTATGGTTAATAAACAAGATTTATTTCACAATATTACTTTACATAAAGGTGAGAACATTTTAAAGAGCGAAATTACAACTAATTTAACAGACCAGTTTCAAAACCCAAGTTCTCAAAACGAAGTTGATAATTATATTTTAAATTCTAACCTAAATAATAACAGTATAATTAAATAACTTTGAATTATTTTTATTTTTATTGAAATCACTACTAAAGTGAGTTAAAATTTAAGAAAACATATTCGGTAATAAAGATTATTTACCAGTCGGATGGAGGTGTTACTATGGTTAAAGTATTTACAACTGACTCTTGTCCTTGGTGCGTAAAAGCTAAAAGTTACCTTACAAAAAAAGGTGTAGATTACACTGAGTTAAACGTACAAGATGATATGGAAGCTAGAGAAGAAATGGTTCAAAAATCTAAGCAAATGGGAGTTCCTGTTTTAGATATAAACGGAACTGTTATTATCGGTTTTGATAAAGCAGCTATCGACAAAGCTCTAGAAAAATAAATAAAAAAGATGTATTGAAAAATCAATACATCTTTTTTATTTTATAAGTTTTCTAAAACCGCATCTATTTCTTTTTTCTCAAAACCTACTATTATTTTCCCGTCGATATCAACTACAGGAACTGTTCTTTGTCCTGAAACTTTAAATACCTCTTCCCTATCTTCGTGCTTATCTGCAACGTCTATAGTTTGGTATTCAAAACCTTTTTTCTCTAAATATTTTTTAACTTTAATACACCCTGGGCACCATGAAGTTGAATATACTTTTATCATAATGTTTCTCTCCTTTTATTAATTATTTTAATTTATTTAAGAATTTTTCTGCTTCTAAAGCTGCAATAGTTCCGTCTGATACAGCAGTAGTTATTTGTCTATATTCTTTTTCTCTAACATCACCAGCTGCATAAACACCTTTTATGTTAGTTCTCATATTTCCATCTGTTAAAACATACCCGTATTCGTTAAGCTTTATATATTCTCTAAATATAGCTGTTTTGGGCTCTGTTCCTATATAACCAAATAAAGCTTCTAATTGAACTTCTGAGATTTCTCCTGTTTTTGTATCTCTTATGATAGCTTTTGTAACGAAGTTTTCTCCTTCTACATCTACTAAATCTTTATTAAATAAAACTTCTATCTTTTCGTTATTCATAACTTTATCTATAACGGATTTTTCACCGTTAAAGCTATCTTTACGTCTTATTATATAGACCTTTTTAACAAAGTTAGTTAAGAATATAGCTTCTTCTAGTGCAGAATTTCCTCCACCTACTACTCCAACAACCTTGTCTTTATACATAGCACCATCACAAACTGCACAGTAGTGAATTCCTTTTCCAAAGAACTTTTCTTCGTTTTTTATAGGTAGCTTTTTAGGAACAGCACCAGTTGCAAGGATTACTGTTTTTGCTCTATATATAGCTTCTTCTGTTTCTATAAGTCTCTCTTCGTCGTTAAATTTAACATTTTCAATAATATCAAATTCATCTATATTTGCTCCAGCTTCTTCTGCTTGTTCTTGCATTAAATCAGCAAGGTCTGCTCCGCTTATATTTTTAAATCCTGGGTAGTTTTCTATTGTATAGCTGTTTTTAACTTGCCCTCCAATAAATTTATCTTCTAATAAAAGTGCTTCCATATTAGCTCTAGCTGCATATATAGCTGCAGTTAGCCCAGCTGGACCTCCACCTATTATAACTAAGTCAATATCTTTAATCTCTTTGCTCACCTATAACATCTCCTTTACCCCCTAGGGGTATAATCTTTTATATAATTATATCACTTTTTTCGAAAAATAAAAGTAAAAAATCTCTTAATTAATAATTATTATCTAATAATCTGCTTTTATATTATATTTTTTATACAATTAGTCTTTCCTTAACTTAAAAATATAGTCTACTAATTTTCTTTTTCACTTAAGTTTTTTTGCATTTTATTTAAACCTTCTAAAGTTTTAATAAGTATATCTTTTTCTATATTTTTAACCATCTTTTTATGTATATCTTTTAAAACATATTCAATACTTTTTATATCCTCTAAAGCTTTATCTGTAAGTTTTATATATTTTTTTCTTTGATCTTTTTCATCAAAGGTTATAGATACAATTTCTTTTTCTTTAAGCTTTGAAATATTTCTACTTACATTAGCTTTGTTTATTCCCATTTCCTTAGCTAATAACTCTCCTGTGATATCTTCTCTTTCTCTTAATCTAAAGAGTGTTAATAACATAAGTGTTTGCCCTTGTCCTAATCCTCTTTCTTTTAATTTTTCATCTAAATCTTTTTTTAATTCTTTAGATATAAAAAATATTAAGTCACCTATAGCATTAAATTCATCCATAATTATCACACTGCCTTTGTTTTTTTATAATTATAATTTATTTTAGTTGCCTACACAACTTAAAAAATAAAAAAATAAATCGTCAAATAAAATTTGACGATTTATTTTATATTAAAGTTTTAAAATGTAATTTATCTCCTTCTATTACAGCTTTTAAACCTATTCCTGATTTTATATTACCTTTTAAAATTTCTTCACTTATTTTATCTTCAACTTCTTTAGTTATTATTCTTCTTAAAGGCCTAGCACCAAACTCGTGTTTATTGCATTTACTTAATAGAAATTTCTTGCTCTCATCTGTAAAATCCACTTTTATTTTGTTTTCATCTAATCTATCAGTTAATTCTTTAAGCATTATACTAACTATATCGACCATATCTCCTTCTGATAGCTTATGAAAAACTATAGTATCATCAATTCTATTTAAAAATTCTGGTCTAAATGTAGTTTTTAACTCTTCTAGTATTGATTCTTTCATATCTTCATATTCTTCTATAAACTCTTCTTTTATAGAAAAACCTAAGCTTTTTTGCTTTTTTAGAGTATGTGCACCAACATTCGAAGTCATTATAATTATTGTATTTTTAAAGTTTACTACTTTACCTTTACCGTCTGTAAGCCTGCCATCTTCTAAAATTTGAAGCAATATATTAAAAACATCAGGGTGAGCTTTTTCTATTTCATCTAATAAAACTACACTATAAGGTCTTCTTCTTACAGCCTCTGTAAGTTGTCCGCCCTCTTCATACCCTATATATCCTGGAGGAGAACCTATAAGCTTAGATACAGAATGTTTTTCCATATATTCTGACATATCTATTCGAATCATATTATCTTCATCTGAAAATATAGCCTCTGCTAAAGCCTTAGATAATTCTGTTTTACCTACTCCAGTAGGTCCTAAAAATATAAAACTTCCAATTGGCCTGTTTGGATTTTTAAGCCCAACTCTAGCTCTTCTTACTGCCTTTGAAACTGAAATAACAGCCTCATTTTGACCTACAACTCTTAAATGAAGTTTATTTTCTAAATTAAGTAGTTTTTCACTTTCTTTTTCAGTTATTTTTTCAACAGGTATCTTAGTCCAACTTGCAACAACTTTAGCTATACTTTCTTTAGTTACTTCTAAAACTCTTTCATTGCACTCACTTTTAAAGTTCTCTCTTAAATTAGATAATTTCTTTTCTAATTCTTTTTCTCTATCTCTAAACATAGCTGCTTTTTCGAATTCTTGCTTTTCAACAGCCTCTATTTTTTCATTTTTTAATTCTTTTATATCTTCTTCTAATTTAAGTATATAATCTGGCTCTTGTATACTATCTATTCTAAGTTTTGCTGAAGCCTCATCTATTAAATCAACTGCTTTATCTGGCATATACCTATCTGTTATATACCTATCTGATAATTCTACAGCTGCATTTATAGCTTCAGTTGATATTATCACGTTATGATGCTCTTCATATTTACCTTTTAAACCTTTTATTATTTCTAAAGTTTCTAATTTTGAAGGTTCATCTACGGTTATAGGTTGAAATCTTCTTTCAAGGGCAGCATCTTTTTCTATATGCTTTCTATACTCATCTATAGTAGTTGCCCCGATACATTGTATTTCACCTCTTGCAAGAGATGGTTTTAATATATTTGAAGCATCAATAGCACCTTCCGCACCACCTGCCCCTATAATGCTATGAATTTCATCTATAAAAACTATTATATTTTCATTTTCCTTAATTTCATTCATTACATTTTTAAGTCTGTCTTCAAACTCACCTCTGTATTTTGCACCTGCAACTAAGCTAGTTAAATCTAAAGAAAATATCCTCTTATTTTTTAACATCTCTGGAACGTTACCTTTAACTATTCTTTGAACTAACCCCTCTACTACAGCAGTCTTACCTACCCCTGGCTCTCCTATAAGACATGGATTATTTTTTATTCTCCTACAAAGAATTTCTAAAAGTCTTCTATTTTCATCCTCTCTGCCTATAACAGGGTCAAGTTTTCCTTCTTTAGCTAATTTGTTTAAGTTTCTACCGTATTTTAAAAGAGTTTTTATATTTTTTCTATCTAATTCTTCTTCCTCTTCTTCAAAACTTATCTCTTCTTCTTCTGATTTATATAAATATTCCATAACCTCGTCTTTAATCTTATCAAATCCTGTAGATATATTCTTTAAAATAGAATATGCTAATCCTTCTTCTCCTTCAATAATAGCTAAAAGCATATGTTCAGGACTTGCATATTTATGATTAAATTTTTTAGCCTGATTAAGACTTTCTTCTAAAACAAATTTAGCCCTTGGAGTTTTAGCTATAGAATAAAGTTCTATATCATCTTCTCCTTCTCCAAGGATACCCTTTAAAGTCTCCTTTACACTTAAAAGAGTCACGCTGTGGTTAAATAGAATATTAGAAGCTTCCCCTTGTTCTTTTATTACTCCCATAAGAATATGCTCCGTACCTATATAACCGTGCTTTAAACTTTTTGATTCAATTCTCGCTTTTTCTAATACTTCAAGTGATCTCTCTGTAAATCTTTCTTGTCCCATATACTTTTCTCTAATACCTCCTTAAATTATCAAACCTTAAAGTAACTCTCTAACTACTCGTGCTCTTTCATAATTTAATTCTTTAAAATCTAAATCTCTTTTTAATTCTTTTCTAATTAATGCACTTCTAGATAAAACAGTTATCTTGTTTAGTTTTGATTTTTCTATATCTAAGAAGCCTAGTTCAACTCCAAGTCTTATATCCGATAGTAAGTTTAAAACCTCTATTTGATTTAAAAGTCTTGAATATTTTAATATTCCATATGACCTATAAACTTTGTCCTCAATTTCTTTGAAAGATTTGTTTAAAAGTTCATATCTTAGATTATTTTCTTTCCTTACTACTATTTTTATAGCTTCTTTAAGGTTTTTAATAATCTCTTTTTCACTCATACCAAGACTTATATAGTTTGCTATTTGATAGAGGTTTCCATAAGCATTTGCTGTATTTCCATATATACCTTTTATACTAATCCCTAATCTATTTAACTCTTTAGATAAATTAAATATAAGGTCTTTAGAAACTATTGTAGGTATATGTATCATTACAGCAGCTCTCATTCCGGTACCTAGATTTTCAAGTTTTGAAGTTATAAATCCAAGTTCGCTATCAAAGGCATACTCTATATCTTCTTCTATCTTGTCATCTAGTTCACTTATATTTTTATAGGCTTCATCTATATTGTATCCATTTTCTACCATTTGTAATCTTAAATGATCATTTTCATTTATCATTGCTGTAAAAGTTTCATTTTTGCCTATAATAACTCCCGAAATATCTCTATTTTTTTTAACACTACTATTAATTAAATTCTTTTCTTTATAGCTCTCATACTCTAAGTTGTACTCCCAAAGCCTGTAGATTTCGCTATCTTTTACGTATTTATTTATAATATTTTGAAGCCTATTAAAAAGTTCTCTTCCTTCTGTTTTTTCTAAAAATAAAGGAAATTTATAACCTCTTATATTTCTTAGTATTCTAAGCCTGCTGCTAACTACTAAGCTATAATCTAATTCCTTCATTCTTCTTCCCTTTTTATATCACTTATTACTTCTTTTATCTTATCTCTTATAATTGCAGCATTTTCATATTCTTCTTTTAAAACGGCTTCTTCAAGGATTTCATTTAAATTTTTTAAATTATTTTCGAATGTTACTTTTTTAATTTTACTTTTTGGAATTTTACCTTTATGAATTTTACTGAAATGTATCTTTTTTATTTTAGGAATGAGTTTTTTTCTAAAGTTTAGATAGCAATTTTCGCAACCTAAAATTTGATTTTTTTCAAATTCTTCAAATTCTAGGCCACAAGAATTGCATTTTAGGATATTTTCTTTATTTTCTTTTTTAGTATTATCTACAAGTTCTAAAAACTTATCTAATAAACTATCTACGTTTAACTTTAAATCTTCATTTGTTATATCTGATATATCTTTTGTTGTCATTTCTTTTGCACATTTATGACAAAGCCAAATACCTTCTTTTTCGCTTTCATTTATGCAAACTAAATGGATTATTGCTTCATTTTTACTACACTTTTCACAAAGCATTATTACCTCCTTAAGAGATTATTACCATAAGCATTCCTTTTAATATATCAGAACGTAATCTATTTCTATTATCAGATGATGCTAATGTTTTATCGTTCATAGATATTTTTATGAGTTCATATTCCTTTTTATTAATCAATTCTGTTTCTAATAAATTATCTATTAGAGCAATTGCATTATGATATGTAATGCTATCTCCTATAGATTCTTTTATAAGCTTAGTTCTATTTTCTGAATCAACGTGTCTAACCTCTTTAATTAAAATGTGGCCTCCGCCACCTCTACGACTCTCTATAACATACCCTTTAGCATAGGTAAATCTAGTAGTTAACACATAATTTATTTGTGATGGAGCGCACCTAAATTGGTCTGCTAATTCATTTCTTTGTATATAAATTTTATGATCTTCTTTATTTTTAAGCATCTCTTTGATGAACTTTTCAATTACATCTGTCAATCTTGCCATTTTTGCACCTTCTTTTAAAATTGTTTTTGACTTACTTTGATATTAACACTATATTAATACTTTTCTAATTATTTTTCAAGTTTAGTCAAATTACATTAGGATAATTTAACCATTCTATGTGCATAATAATATTAATTTATAAAGAGAGGTATTATATAAATGAATATAACTTGGCTTGGAAATTCTACTTTCCTAATTAAAACAGAAATAGGAAAAAGACTTCTAATAGACCCTATAAATAAATTTCATAGTTGTAACATAAAAGAACTATCACCAAACGTAATAACATTTAGCGATTACTCTAAAAACTACATATGCTTAGATGAGTTTGACCCTAATACAAAAATAATTAAAGAACCTGGAATATATGATTCAGAGATAGGGCAAATAATTGGAATTAAAACTTATAGTGATAATTTCTTTGGTGCAAAGAGAGGAGAAAACACTATATTTGTTTTTGAAATTGATGGTTTTAAAATCTGTCATTTAGGATATTTAGGATGCCCTTTAACTTCTAATTTATTAGATGATTTAAAAGGCTTAGATGTATTATTTATTCCTGTAGGTGGTAATGTAAATCTAAATTCAACAGAGGCTTATAAACTTTGCAAAACTTTATCACCTAAAGTTATAATCCCTATGAACTATAAAATAAGTAATTTATCTTTTTTGTTTGATGATATACAGCCCTTTATACTTCTTATGAAAGATGCATACAAAATCCAAAACCAAACTTTAAATTTAACAAAAGAAGATTTAATTTCTTATAAAGAAAAGGTAATAATACTACCCTTTAATTCTAAATAAAGCAAAAAAAAGATCGTTTTTTCTTTAAGAAAAAACGATCTCTTTTTATAAGTAATATACTACTCTTGTACTGGTGCTCCTACTGGACAAACATTAGCACAGTTTCCGCAATCGATGCAAGTATCTGCGTCTATTACGAATTGAGTATCTCCTTGACTTATAGCATTAACTGGACATTCTGGTGCGCATGCTCCACAGCTTACGCATGAATCTTGAATTACAAATGCCATTTAAAACACCTCCTAAATTTTATGGTATTAAAACCACCCTTATTTTATCATACTTGAGTTTTTTTTGAAAGAGTTAAAAGTAAATATGTAGCAACTTATATTACTGTATACCCTAAATTTTCAATAGAATCTATTATGTCGTCTTCTTTTAAATATAATTCATTAAATATAACTACTACTTCTTTTTTAGATAAATTTAATTCACTTGCAATAACTCCAGCATTACTAGCTATTGCACCTTGAATTTTTTTTACGTCGTTTGAACTGTTTAGTCCAGCTACTCTTAGTAAGGCCTTCATTATTCCTCCCCCTATTTCTCCTTAATAAGTTGCTTTATTAACTTCTTATCTTCAGGATTTTCTATTTCTAATCTAACATCTTTTTCGTCAACTATATCTTCATAGCTTCCTTCTATTAGATCTACTTCTTCTATTTTATAAATTTCAAGAATTTCTTCTTCGCCTCTTTTAAGTCTAACTTTTACATTTTCTTTTACTATGTTATTTTGGATAACTTCACCGTTTCCATCTGGAGTATCAACTAAAGATCCAACCTTTGGAAGACGCTTTCTAATATCTTCATAAGTTGATTGTTCATAGTTTAAGCAACACATAAGTCTTCCACAAATACCTGAGATTTTAGTTGGGTTAAGTGAAAGGTTTTGCTCTTTTGCCATTTTTATAGAAACTGATGCGAAGTCTCCAAGGAAAGTAGAACAGCAAAGTGGTCTTCCACAAGGTCCAAGTCCACCTATCATCTTAGCCTCATCTCTAACACCTATTTGTCTTAATTCTATTCTTGTTTTAAATATAGTTGCTAAATCTTTTACAAGTTCTCTAAAGTCTACTCTTCCATCTGCTGTGAAGTAGAATATTACTTTGTTGTTATCGAAAGTGTATTCTACATCTATAAGTTTCATATCTAACTTATGTTCTAATATTTTTTGCTCACAAATTCTTAAAGCTTCTGATTCTTTAGCTTTATTTTCTTTGTGCTTTTCAATATCATTTTTATCAGCTACTCTTAATACGTTTTTAAGAGGGGCTATTATTTCTTCTTCATTTATTCCTTTAACTCCGACAACGCATTGCCCAAATTCAATTCCTCTTGCCGTCTCAACAATAACATAATCAAATTTGTTTATGTTTAATTCTTGAGGCGCAAAATAATATATTTTACCTGCTTTTTTAAATCTCACTCCTATTACTTTTAACATAACTTTATACCTCCAAAAAGCCCATAAGCATAATATCAATATTTATAGAAAAGTTAGTATTATTTTTAAAGCCTACCCTAGCTTCTTTTATATACTTTATCATTCCTTCTAATCTTTTATAAGACATAAGTTGATTTAATTCATCTATTTCAGATATCTTATCTGAATTTATTATCATATCATTATTATTTAATTCTTTAAATAAAATTATATCTCTTATAAAAAGTTCTATTACACTTAATAACTCTTCTTTCTCATCTTTAAACTTTAAAAATTCTTTTTCATATTTTAATATCGAATCTACATCTCTTTTACTTACGTCTTTTAGCATAAGTAAAATTAAATCTCTCATTTTTTCAAGAGATTCATCATCTAAAAATCTTTCTGCTCTTCCTGGAATACCGTGTGCATAAGCTAATGCAGATTTAATTATATTTTCTTCTATTCCCGTTCTTCTATTTAAGACCTCTAGCATTTCTTCTTTGTTTAATGGTGTAAGCTTGTATATTTGACACCTTGATTTTATAGTTTCTAATATTATTTCAAGGTTTGTTGTTAAAAGTATTATAAAAACTCCATTTGGTGGTTCTTCTATAGTTTTTAAAAGTGCATTTTGTGCTTGAACTGTAAGCTTTTCTGCATTATGTATTAAAATAACTTTTCTATCACCTTCATATGGTTTTTTATTTAGTTCTTCTATTATCTTTCTAACTTCGTCTACACCTATTGTTGCCTTTTTTGCTTTATATATTACAACATCAGCATTTTCTTCGCCTAAAGGCTTATTTATAATCTTAGAAGAGAATATATCTGCTAATATACTTTTCCCAATCCCGTCATCACCAGATATTAAATGAGCGTGAGATAGTGTATTGTTTTCTGCTCTTCTCATAAATCCATTTATGATATTTTTATGCCCTACGAAGTTTTGCAATACACCCTCCTCCTCTCTCTATATTAAACTTTAACAAATTTATCTACATCTACCACAAATATAGTTGCACCACCTACATTTACTTCTAATGGATACTGCATGTACATCCCACTATTTCCTGTAAGAGGAGTAGATGTTGATACTATTTCTGTTCTCTTTTTACATATGTCACTTATTATGTCTATAACTTCATCTACTTTGTCTTTATTGACCCCTATCATTAAAGTCGTATTCCCTGATTTAAGGAATCCCCCAGTTGTAGCTAATTTTGTAACTCCAAATTTTTTAGAACTTAGAGCATCAATCAAATCAATTGAATCATCATCATTAATTACAGCTATTACTAACTTCATACAAAACCCTCCACTTTAAATATACCATATACTATTATTTTACCATAAACTTCTATATTTAAGATATTAGTTTATTAACCCATTAATAACAGATTTTACATTCTCGAAGACTTGTTCGATTGGAAGAGATGCGTCTATTTTAACTATTCTGTCTTTATTTTTCTCGTAAACTATCTCGTATCCTTCTCTAACTTTATAATGGAAGTCTAGTTTTTCTAGATCTAATCTATTAACTTCTCTGTTAGAGTTTTTGTTAATTCTTTCAAGTCCAAGTTCCGGTTCTATATCAAATAAAATTGAAAGGTTTGGCATATAATCACCTATTGCAAATTTGTTTATCTTATAGACTTCGTCTATACCTAAACCTCTTGCGTAACCTTGATATGCTAGTGATGAATCTAAAAATCTGTCACATAAAACTATTTTTCCTAAATTTAAAGCTGGAATAACTTTTTCTACTAAGTGCTGCCTTCTAGCTGCTGCGTAAAGTAGCGCTTCTGTTCTTCCGTCCATACTAGTATTTTTAGTGTCTAAAATGACTTCTCTGATCTTTTCAGATATTTCTATACCTCCAGGTTCTCTAGTTTTAATACAATCTCTGCCTTCTTCTAGTAACCAGTTATATATCATATCTATCATAGTACTTTTACCAGAGCCTTCTCCACCTTCAAATACTATAAATAAACCTTTTTTCATGTCTAAATCTCCTTATTGATAATGTTATCTATAAATGTTTATAACCCTCTCAACGCACTTATTATATTCTTTACTTTTAATTCTTGCTTTTAAGATAGTTCTCTCGCAAGCCTTACAAATAAGTTCGCCATTTACAATTATACCATTATCCTTAATCATACCACAGACTACACAAATATTTTCTATATTTTTTTCTTTTAATTTTTCCTTTAAATTATTATTTTCTTCCATAAATAATACCCCCAATTCCTTTTTATAACTGAATTATTGCCGATAAAAATATTTAATATACATAAATAAATAATTTTCTTTATCTTGGTAAAAATAATACTGATTAATTTTTGGGAGGGCATTTCTTATGAAACAAAAAATGATTAGTTATCTTTCAACTTGTGATGTTGAATTTGAAAATTTATGTAAATACATGTACGAAAATCCTGAAGAAAGCTATAAAGAAAAAGAGGCTTCAAAAGAAATTTGTAAGTTACTTAAGAAACACGATTTCAATATAGAAACTGAATTTTTAGATATTCCTAATGCTTTTATAGCTACAAAAGGAAACACATATCCTAGAATTTGTTTTTTATGTCAGTACGACGCTATAAAAGATAAAGGTCACATAACAGCTCACAACGCACTTACTACAACTTCTTGCATTGCTGGAGTTTGTTTAGGTGAAATATTAAAACATTTAGATAGAGGATCTGTAGTTATTATAGGTTGTCCTGGAGAATATTTAGGTGGAACTAAAGACGTAATGCTAAAGCAAGGTATCTTTAACGATATAGATGCAGTTTTAATGGCTCACCCTGATATAACAACTTGCGAAAGCGGATCATCATCTGCAATTATTCCTTTAAGCATTCAATTTAAGGGAGAAGATGGTTTATCCTTTTTAAGTCAAAAGGAATATTCATCTTTAGATGCAGTACTTCTTACCTTTAGCATACTAAATACTCTTATGAAGGGATTCCCTGAAGGTGTTGAAGTAAATTATATTCTTTCAGAAGGTGGGAAAACACCGCTACTTATTCCTTTAGAATCAGAAGCTAAGTTTTTTATAAGAGCTAAAAATATAGAACTTGCTTTAGTTATTGAAAATAAAATAAGAGAAATAGCTAGATATGTAGGAAAACTTATGAAAGTGTCTCCTTCTTACTCTTTATACGAACCACCTTATGAAGAGTTAGTTAGTAACACTACCTTAAACAGATTATTTAGCCACAACTTTAAAGAATGTGGCGTTATAAATATCTGTCACAATAGAGATATTAATGCTGGAATAAGTTTAGGTGCTATAAGTAAAAAGGTTCCTGCAATACACCCTTATTTTTCTATTATAGAAGATGAAAAAACTCAATATGGAACTTCAGAATTTGCAAAATGTACCGTAACAGAGTTTGGATTAGATATGTGTAAAAAAGCTGGGCTTGCTTTAGCTTTTACTGGACTTGATCTTATAACAAATGATGTTCTTTTAAACGAAGCAAAATCAGAATTATCAAAAAAATAGCAGAGACTTTGTCTCTGCTTCTTTTATTTAACCATATACTTTTTTACTCTATCAATAAAACTATTGCTAGGTTTAAAATTAAACTTATAGTATTTTCCGTCCTTTTCATATACACAACAATGTCCAGGTCCTAATTTTTCACACATAAAGTGACCTATTGATCTTGCGTTGTATTTTTTTGACTCGCCTGCTTTAGAGCCTATATAAGCGATATCATTTATCTTAACGCTTATTAAGTTGTCTTCTGACTCTCCTGATATTTTATTTATTATAAGCTTGTTTGCAATTATTGCATACTTATAATAAACTTTACAACTTCTATATTCTTTAATGATTATATATAGAGTTAGAAATAAAACAATTAAGTTTAATATTAATAATGTTTTGTTGCTATCAAAGTCAATGTGTTTAAGGCCCTCATGTACATATAGCATAAATGTTATTACAAATAACACTATAGCTATAACAGGAGCCCTTCTTCGACCAACAACCTCTTTATGCATCATAGTTAAATCCCCCATTGTCGATTTGAAAATTCTTATATTATATGGAGATTATACTAGTTATTTATATTTTATACCATAGTTGTTTTAATCTAAATACTGACTATTATTCCTCATTAAAATTGATTAAATGAATTTACCTAGCTTATACTAATTATTTTTATTGTTTACTACTAGTATCTCTTTTTATACATTTCATTTTTTTATATATTTGTGAATTTATCTATATATAATGCTCTTTTATTGTATAATATAGATATACTCGGAGGTTATATTATGATTCAAATATTTAAAAATACTATAGAAAATAATCCTACTTTAAAAACATTAGATAATATAGAACCTGGTTGCTGGATTAATATAGTTGCTCCATCTGATGAGGAACTTATACTAATCTCCAAAAAGACTAATGTTCCATTAGATCTTTTAAGAGCTTCTTTAGATGATGAAGAAACATCACGTATAGATATAGAAGATAATGATATAACTTCTATAATAGTCGATATTCCTTTTACAGAAATGGAAGACAACTCTTTGACGTATGATACTTACCCATTATCTATAATTCATACTAAAGATGCCTTAATTACAGTATGCTTAAAAAATAGTAAAGTCTTAACTGATTTTATAAATAGTAGGATAAAAACATTTTTTACATACAAAAAATCAAGATTCACACTACAAATTCTAAATAGGATTTCTACTTACTATTTGCTTTACTTAAGACAAATAGATAAAAAAAGTTTAATGATAGAAAAAAGACTTCATAAGTCTATGAAAAATAGAGAACTTATTCAATTACATTCTTTAGAAAAATCTCTAGTTTATTTTTCTACATCACTTAAAGCAAATGAAATAACATTAGAAAAAATGTTAAAATTAGAACTTATACAAAAATATGATGATGATAAAGATGTTTTAGAAAATGTTATTATTGAAAATAAACAAGCTATAGAAATGACAGAAATATATAGTAACATCCTTGCAAGTACAATGGACTTTTTTGCATCAGTAATTTCTAATAACTTAAATATAGTAATGAAAGTTCTTGCATCAGTTACAATACTTATGTCTATCCCTAATATAATAGGTGCTATTATGGGTATGAACGTAAAATTCCCATTTAACGTAGATGCACCTGAACCTTTTTATATAATAATGATCCTAACTATTGTACTTTGTTCTTTAGTCGGATTTATTCTTTATAAAAAAGATATGTTTAAGTAGCATTTTATTTTTAAAATCATATAAATATAATAACAATATTTAAGAGAGTAGCTAAGAGTCTACTCTCTTTTTTTAGGAGGTTTTTATATTTATGCCTAAAGGAAAACTATTAAACAAAAATTCTACTATTGGCATAATTTCACCAGCATCACCAAGCCCTAAAATACTTATAGATAAATTCATATCCGATTTTAGAAATTTAGGTTTTAAAATTAAACTTGGAAATTGTTTATATGAAGAAAATAACTATTTAACCGGAAGCGATAAAGATCGTGCAAAAGAAATTATGGATATGTTTGAAGACCAAAGCATAGATGGAATCGTATCTTTTAGAGGAGGTTTCGGTTCTATTAGAACTTTACCTTATTTAGATATAAATAAGGTAAAAAGAAACCCTAAATTTTTTTGTGGTTTTAGCGACTTAACTGTTCTTTTAAATTATTTTTCAAATAATGGACTCATAACATTTCACGGTCCTATGATTAAATCTAATTTTAATGAAATAATAACTAAGACATACTTTGAAAGAATATTAACTTCCCCTTCTAAAGGACTTATTTATGATATTTTAGGTTATAACGAATGTAATAGGTGTTTCTCAGGATATATTAAAGGCGGAAATTTAGCTATGATATGTTCAACACTTGGAACTCCTTATGAACCTAATTTTGATAATAGCATTTTAATATTAGAGGAAATAAATGAACCACCTTACTGTATAGATAGGCTTTTAACTCAATTAATTCTATCTAATAAACTAAATAAATGTAATGGAATAATACTTGGTCACTTTACAGATTGTATAGATGAAAAAATAGACTCAAATTCTTTAATTACTATGATAAAGAAAAGATTATCTAGTTTAAATATCCCTATAGTTTCAGCTCTTCCATTTGGACATGACTATCCTAATGTCACTATCCCTATAGGTGCTTATGCTCATTATGATAATAAATCAAATAAACTAGTAATATGTGAGAATGTTTTAAAATAATTATCCCCATTTCAACAGATAAAATGTAATATTTAGTGGATAACTATTTGATTTTTTAATTTTCTGTGGATATCTTTTTTATTTTTAAATACAAAAAATAAAAACCTGTAAACTAACTGTTTACAGGTTTCTTATGGAGGCGCCACCCAGATTTGAACTGGGGATAAAGGTTTTGCAGACCTCTGCCTTACCACTTGGCTATGGCGCCGTATATGGTGGCTCGAGCAGGAATCGAACCAGCGACACGAGGATTTTCAGTCCTCTGCTCTACCGACTGAGCTATCGAGCCA
>NZ_JAMDLQ010000055.1:0-15611 GCF_024705715.1 Clostridium sp. LY3-2 | reverse complement strand
ATCTGTACTCTTAAAACTTAAATTCGTAAAAAGAATTGCTGGTTTTGTATTATATAAATCTGTTCAATTTTCAAAGACCATTTAATCTCTGTCGCACTCAAGCGACTTGCTTATCTTAACACTTAAGTTTTAAGTTGTCAACACTTTTTATTAAAATGTTTTTAACCTTTAAACTTAGCGTATCGCTTGTTTGCGTTTTGCATCAGCGACAGGATTTATTATATAATTTTCGATAAAATACGACTCGTATAAATATAGTATTTTCATAAATTATATTTAATATACTCCTAAATTTATTAAATAACTCACTTTTATGTATATTGATACTCTAGGTTGTGTTTTCATATTTTTATAGAAAATTTAGAAGATTCTGAACGAAATTATTGTGTTATAATTGCCTAAAAGACAGATTTAAGGAGGCTTAATTAAATGAAAGAGATACTTAAAAATGATTGGCAAGACTTATTAAAGGACGAATTTCAAAAAGATTACTATAAAAAGATAAGATCTTTTTTAATTGATGCTTATAAAAATAAAACGATATATCCAAATATGTATGATATTTTTAACGCCCTTCATTATACTAGTTATGAAGATACTAAAGTTGTAATACTAGGTCAGGACCCATACCACGGACCAAACCAAGCTCACGGATTAAGTTTTTCAGTAAATGTAGGAGTTAAAACTCCACCTTCTCTTAGAAATATATATAAAGAATTAAATACTGATTTAGGGTGTTACATCCCAAATAACGGTTATCTTAAAAAATGGGCTGATCAAGGGGTACTTCTTTTAAATACAACATTAACTGTAGAAGCACATAGCGCAGCATCACATAAAAACTTAGGCTGGTCTATCTTCACAGATGAAATAATAAAGATTCTAAATAAAAAAGAAACTCCAATCGTATTTATATTATGGGGAGCTCACGCAATAAAGAAAAAAGATCTTATAACAAATAAAAACCATTTTATTATTCAATCAGTTCATCCAAGTCCTTTATCTGCTTCTAGAGGATTTTTTGGTTCTAGACCATTTTCTAAAACTAACGAATTTTTAAAAAGTACTAATCAAAAAGAAATCGATTGGCAAATAGAAAACATATAAATAAAAATAAGCCATCTATTAAAACTAATAGATGGCTTATTTTTATAAATTATCTTTTACGATTTCTATCATATCATTATATTGCTCTTCTGTTATTAATTCATATCTTTTCAAAATATCTAAAGTATCTTTATCATATAATATATCTTTTTCTAAATATTTATCTATGTTTTTGCAATTTATATTTGCTCCAACTATAACTGCTATTATTATCATAATAAGCGCTATTGATATGAAACCCATTTTCTAACCTCAATTTAGATTTTTCTAATTATATTATATTAATCTAAATTTGAATTGTGAATTCTTTTTTTATCGTGTTTTCTAACCATATTATAAATTGTTGATACTATTATTCCTGATACTCCACCTAATGCGAAATAAAAGGTAACATTCCCTCTAACCACTCCAACTAAAGTTCCTAAAGCTACCCCTACAATAATCCCTTTACATATCCTATCGTATTCTTCATCCGTCATTCTAAGTTTTTCTCCCATAACAACACCAACTCCTAATATTATTCTCATAACCTTATACTATTATTGTAACTGTTAAATCTTAATACTTCCTTAAGCAAATCTTAAAGCTTGATTATTAAACTATTTAAAATTCATTAAGTTATCTTTGTCCTAATTCTAACAGTTTTTCTTTATCTTGTAAAGAGTTATTTTATAACTCTTTAATCAATTTCCATTATTATATTATGTACTTATTTATATATTTTATTCATAAAAATAGAGAGTTACATAAAATAATTTATATAACTCTCTTATATTTATACTTTTATACGATTTTTGTTCCATGAACCTCAATGCAATTAGTCTTACTTATTACATATTCAAAATTATCTTTATTGACACCGCCACCTGGCATTAATATTATCTTACCATCTGCATATTCTATAAGTTCTTTTATTGTATCTAGATTTTCTAAGGCACTATTCTCTCCGCCTTTTGTAAGTATTCTATCCACTCCTAAACTTACTAAAATATCTATAGCTTCTTTTTTATCTTTTATTTCGTCAAAAGCCATATGGAACGTTGCATTTAATCCTTTTGCCTCTTCTAAAAGTCTTTTACTGTTTTTAATATCTATTTTTCCATTCTCATCTAATATCCCAAATACTATTCCATTTACCCCAATCTCTTTACACACCTTTATGTCTTCTAACATTATTTCAATCTCATCTTCATTATATGTAAAGTTTCCACCTCTAGGTCTTATTATTACGTTTATCGGAATATCAATATCTTCTTTTGCCTTTTTTATTGTTCCTATACTAGGAGTAGTTCCCCCTTCTAATAAATTATCACAAAGTTCTATTCTATTAGCGCCCCTTAAGAAACCTTCTTTTGCCTCTAAATAATTTCCCACACAACATTCTTTTATCAATGTAATCACCCTCCATTACTTTTTAACTTTATTTTATCCCCTCTCTTTAAATTTGTCTTTAGTTTTTATAAATTTATTTAAAATAAAAAGCGGCCTTTGCCACTTGGATAATTCTTTTGTTTTATATTTTTATACGTAAAAAAAGCACTAACTAAAGTTAGTGCTTTTTGGTGGCTCGAGCAGGAATCGAACCAGCGACACGAGGATTTTCAGTCCTCTGCTCTACCGACTGAGCTATCGAGCCAGATGACCTAGCAACGTCCTACTCTCCCACACAGTCTCCCGTGCAGTACCATCGGCGCTGTAGAGCTTAACTTTCCTGTTCGGAATGGGAAGGAGTGTTTCCTCTACGCCATCATCACTAGATTACTTAATCAGTATACATAATTTGAGCTTATTTGTCAAATAGTTTCTAATTATTTTTTAATATAATCTAATATAGGTTTTATACTTCCTTTGTCTGTAAAATCTACAACCTTTCCATACGTCTCTAAAAACTCATTATTTTCAGGAGTTAATTCTTCCTTTTTACTAATTGATTTCTTAAGCATATACATCATAGTTTTGTGAATTACAGATAGCTTTTTATAATCTATTCCGCCTCTTAAGTTAAATATTTTAATATTATCTTTCATATCATCATTAAATGTTCTTACTGTATTTCTTAAAATAGCTTCTTTATTTTCTAAAATGTTTGGATCTGCAAGTCCACAAGTGAATACAATTAACTTCTTACCTTTTATCATGTTGTAATTTTTAATGATAAAATCTAATCCACTTGTTCCACCTGCATATAGCCCTCCTCCGTATACTATTACATCATAATCTAAAAAAGTATCAGCTTTAAGATTATTGTTTTCAAATAAGTCTGCATTTAGTTCTTCACTTATCCATTTTGCATACCTTTTTGTAGTTCCATATTTAGATTTATAAATTACAGCTATCTTCATATCCCCACTCCTTAAAATTTATTCTAAGATTATAGCCATCTCCCTATTTAGTGGACTAAACCCTAAATCTCTATATAATTCATATCCATCATCAGTATATTCTAGTTGCACTTTAACAACACCTATTTCTTTTGCATCTCTTAATATATTTCTAACTATTTCTTTTGCAAAACCTTTTCTTCTATACTCTTTTACTGTATATACGTTTAAAAGTGTAGCCATTTTTCCTGAAATACAGGCTGCTGTAGGTATTCTTTCGTATATAGTAAGTATTGCAGATGCTACTATTTTATTGTTTATAAGCCCTATATAAATTACTAAAGTATCATCTTCTATATGTTTTTCTAAATAATCTTTTAAAGCTACTCTAAGTTCATCTTCATTGTCAATATCTCTTATTAGAGATAAAAATTCTATTCTATTTTCTATTAATGATTCTATGTCTTTTCTTTTTGCCTTTCTTATTTCCATACCTTAACCTCTTTTAAATTTATTTAGTAGTTCTTCTCCTTCTTTTCTTGAAGAAACTATGTATATATCTTTACCCTTTGATTCTTTTATCATCTTCAAATATTCTATTCTGTAGTTTTTATTAAAATTCCAGATCCAACTTAAAAACTCTATATCAATTTTTTCTATACATCCCTTTCCCATATCAGACCTTGTTTTACCAAAATTAGTTATAAATCTTTTTAAAGCGCCTCTATTGATAATTTATTTCTCTTTACTCATAAATATAAGATGCTCTAAAGTTTTATATCCTCTTCTATTATAGAAACCTTCTGCTTTATCGTGCCTTTTTGTCATTAAAACAATCTCTTTTACTCCTCGTTCTTTAAGATTTTCTTCAAATTCTTCTAAAAGCTTACTTCCAACATTATTACCGTGGATAGACTTTCTAACGCAAAACTCTTTTATATTAAACATTATTCCATCGTAGTACTGTTCTTCATGTCCTAATATAAACGCTACTATCTCGTTATCTTTTATAAGTTTTAGTCCATAAAAACCACTGTCGTCTAACATATTTTCAAGTCTTTTACTTGCAGTTTCATAAGTCCAATTATCATTCCAAGGCTCTCCGTTAAAAGCCTCTATATAAATATCTACTAATTCATTTAAATCTTCTCTTTTTATTTCCTTAAACATTTATAATTATCTCCTAATACTATATTCCATAAAATTCATTATACCACACATCCAGTAATCATTTACATTTAGCTAAATATGTTTTCTCTATCTGTTTGATTTATAATTTCTTTATGTCATAATTAAATAATAAATTTAAATACGGAGATGATATTATGGATAATAAAATAAAAGAATTATCTGAGATTATAAAAAATAGTAATAATATTGTATTCTTTGGTGGTGCTGGAGTTTCTACTGCAAGTGGAATACCTGACTTTAGAAGTGCTAATGGTCTTTTTAATGAAAAGCTTAATATGACTATTTCACCTGAGCAGTTAGTGTCTCATAGCTACTATTTAAAATACCCAAAAGAATTTTTTAACTTTTATAGAGCTAAACTTATCTATGAAGATGCTAAACCTAATGATTGTCATATAGCTTTAGCAAAGCTTGAAAAAATAAATAAAGTTAAGGCTATAGTTACTCAAAATATCGACGGGCTTCATCAAGCTGCAGGAAGTAAAAATGTTTTTGAACTTCACGGCTCTGTCCATAGAAATTACTGCACTAAATGTAATGCCTTTTATGATGTTAACTTTATACTTAATTCAAAGGACATTCCTCTTTGCACTAAATGCTACAGTATAGTTAAACCTGATGTGGTTTTATATGAAGAAGCTTTAGATGATGATGTTATTAAAGGTGCAGTTACTGCAATTTCAAAAGCAGATACTTTAATAATCGGAGGGACTTCTTTAGTTGTGTATCCAGCAGCTAGTCTTATAAATTACTTTAGAGGTAAAAACCTTGTTTTAATTAACAAAAGTACGACTTCTGCTGATTCTAATGCAGATTTAATCATTAATGATGATATATCAAAAGTCTTTAAAGAAGTTATGAGTCTTTTATAAAGCAAAAAGTGGACAAACAGTTTGTCCACTTTTTATATTTAAATTATATTATTTTCTATTCTAAATTTTAAATCTTTTATCTTTTCTTCAATAGATTTTATGATTAATATAAATTCCTCGTCTGATTTTCCTGTAGGGTCTTCTAAGCCCCAGTCCTCTGTATGACTTGCTTTAACGTATGGACATACAACGTTACATCCCATCTTTATAACTACATCAACTTCTGGTATATCACTTAAAAGCTTAGACTTTTGAGTTTCATTCATATCTATATCGTATAAATCCTTAATTAATCTTACTGCATCTTTATTAATTTCAGGTTTAGTTTCAGTTCCAGCTGAATAACTTAAAAATACATCTTCTCCATAAAGTCTGCCTAAAGCTTCAGCCATCTGAGATCTACATGAATTATGCACGCAAACAAATGCTACTTTTTTCTTCATAATTTATAACACGCCCTTTCTTAATTTTAAGGATAAAATATAACCACAGTATAAGTCAATTGAATTTTTTTGGTATCTTTAATGATTTTATTAAATATATTTATACTGTGAAATAATTTAGAGGTTAGTTTATGTTTACTTTTTGTTTGATATTAGTTGGATTATTAATCTTAGGAAGTCTCTTTGTAGTTTTTTCCTATGAAAATAAATTAAAGAGATTAAAACGTGACCTTGTCATAGCTAATAGTCACGTAACAAATTTACGCTCGAAATTACCAAAAGACAGTAATTCTAAATTTAGAGGAAATGAATCTAGTTTTTCTTCTAAAGAAAAATTAGAAATAGAATTCCTTTTACCTAAAGAGCCTAGAGGCATTTTAAATGAAAATTCAAACATACTTTTAGCACCTACTTTAAATTCTCCAATTCTTTTAAAAACTAATTTAAAGATGGAGGTAATAATTATAGATAGGGCAAATCATTTAGGGATATATTGGTATTATGTACTTTTACCTGTAGATTCAAATATAAACTCTCGTGGTTGGGTTAAGAAAACTGACTTTACCTACTTTTACTCAAACTCAAATAACATAACTAAAGCCTAAAAAAAATTGTCTAAAAGGGAAATCCTTTTAGACAATTTTTCTTATTATAAATGGAATTACTATCATTATTATTAGATAAAAGACTATTGATAAAACAAAAGGCCAATCTATTATTCTTTCTCTGCTTGTCTCTTTTCTTAACATTCTATTATCTTCGATATTTACTTTCTCATCTCTTAAAGTAAATACAGAATCTTCATCATAAACTATTTCTTTTACTATTCCGTTTCTTATATCACTAAGTCTTTGAAGCTTTCTTAAAACAAATACTGCAATTAAAATCCCTATAGCTAACCAAAACAATCCACCTATAGCTAAAGTTATCTTTTCGTTTATAGCTAAATTTTTAAGTGATACATCTGCTGCACTATCTAAAGATGCTGGCGAAACTACTTGCATTAATTTATTTAAAGTAATTGAAGTACCGTTTATTATAAAGTGAATTATCATAGATGAAAAAATACTTCCTGTAACTCTTACTGTATAAGCTAATATAAATCCTAAAACAGTAGCGTAAACGAATTGTTGAAAGTCTAAATGAAACATTCCAAAGAAAAGTCCACTTACTAAAGCTGCTTTAAATTTACTCTTTTCGTTATATCCAGATAAGATAACTCCTCTTAAAGTGATTTCTTCTGTAATTGAAGGCATTACAGCAACTAATAATAATAAAATTATATAAGGACTGCTATTTATACTTGTTATAAACTCTCCTATATTATTTTCAAATATAAACCCACTTATAAGTCCAAAAAAGTTAGTAATAAATAAACACCCTATACCTAAAAGTATAACTAAGAAAAAATCTTTAATCGGTAACTTTTTGAATCTAAATGTTTCTTTTACGTTGCACTTTGTAACTAATACATAAATAATTGCTGGAACTATAAATAACATAAAATGATTTAAAGCAAGCATAAGTTTTATATCAGTTATTCCTAGAATTTTATAAATAAAACTTAAAGGTATCGGCATAAATACTTCTAATATTAAAATTATAAGAAAATATTTATTAGCTCTTAGTACATTTCTCATATAAACTCCTTTTACTTTGAATATTATTTTTAAAATTGGATAAACTTTTTACTGAGGCTATTTGCTTCATTAATTAATCGCCTCTCCCCCATTTTATTTATATACAAATATACAACTCTCTTAAATTACGTCAGTTAAGAGAGTTGTTTTTTTGTTATTTAATCTTTAGTATTTCTCTTCTTACCATATCTAAAGCTGTCATACAAGCTCTATTTCTAACAGCTTCCCTATTACCTGTAAATGTATGCTTTTTAGCATATACTTTACCTTTTACATATATCCCTATGTAAACTAAACCTACTGGTTTTTCTTCTGTGCCTCCTCCTGGTCCTGCTATCCCAGTTGTAGAAATACCAATATCAGAACCGCATCTTTTTGCTATTCCTTCTGCCATTTCCTTTGCTGTTTCTTCACTTACAGCACCGAATGAATTTAGAGTTTCTTCTTTAACTTTTAAAGTTCTGATCTTTGCTTCGTTTGAGTAAGTTACAGCACCTTCTAAAAATGCACTAGAAACCCCAGGATAATCTATAAGTCTAGCTGCTATAAGTCCTCCTGTGCAAGATTCAGCTGAACCTATAGTTAAACCTTTTAAAACTAAAGATTTAGCTACAGCAAATTGAATAGGATCTTCTCCCATTCCATAAACATTATCTTTTAAAACCTCTTTGATTTTTGAAATAACAGGTTTATTTAAATCTTCACATTCTTTTTTAGAACTTCCTTTAGATGTTACTCTTAATATAACTTCACCTTCTTTTGCATAAGGTGCAACTGTAGGATTTTTAGAATCTCTTATTAGATCTTCTAAAAGTTCATCTACCTTACTCTCACCTACTCCAAAAATCCTTATAATATCTGAAACTATAGTAGTTTCTGTTAGTTTCTCTAAATATGGTCTAGCCTCATTTAAAAACATAGGTCTCATTTCTTTTGGAGGTCCTGGAAGTATGATTATTGTTTTATTATCTTTTTTCATTATTGCACCAGGTGCAGTTCCAAAATTATTTTTTAAAATTATAGCTTCCTCAGGAAAATATGCTTGTTTTTCATTGCTTTTTACACATTCTCTTCCTAATTTTTTAAAATAATCTTTAATTGATTCTAAGCTTTCTTTATGAAGCTTTAAATCTAACCCTAAATACTCTGCTGCAAGTTCTTTAGTTAAATCGTCTTTAGTTGGACCTAACCCACCTGTAGTTAAGATTATTTCACTTCTTTTAAATCCCTCTTCAAAGGCTTTTAAAATTCTTTCTTTGTTATCTCCAACTACTCCTTGATAGTAAACATCAAGCCCTAAATTAGCTAGTTCTTTACTTAAAAACTGAGCATTAGTATTTAATATATCACCTAATAATAACTCTGTTCCTATTGATAGGATTTCGCATTTCATAAATATCCCTTCTCACTTTTTTAAATTTTCATATACTATAATTATATACTAAAAGACTTCCTACCATCCCAATTTTTGATTTTTTACTGTAAAATGACTATCATCATTTTTAAATTCAATATTAAAATTATTGTCCTTATCTACTATTATTTTAGTTAGAGTAGCTTGTCCCATTACTTCTGAATTTACTTCCTCATCTTTAAAATAATGCATTAGTGCTTTTAATGTTATTCCATGTGCTACAATTAAAACATTTTTCCCTCTATTTTCTTCAATAATTTTATCCATAGCATCTTTAACTCTAGTTCTAACACTTCCTAAGTTTTCACCATTAGGTGCAGAAAGATTAACATCTCCATGCATTATTAAATCTATATTCCACTCTGGATTTTCTTTCATAACCTCATCAGTTTTTCTTCCTTCATAATCTCCAAAGCACATTTCCATAAGTCCATCTTCTGTTATTACTTCTAATTGCTTTTCTCCTTTTATTATGTTTGCAGTATGTAATGCTCTTTCTATAGGACTTGAATAAATAACATCTAATTCTATTTCTTTAATTCTTTCTCTTAACTCTTTTGCCCTATCTATTCCATCTTTTGTTAAAGGTGAGTTTCCTCTTCCTTGAAGTCTTTTCTCTATGTTCCATTCTGTTTGTCCGTGTCTTGTTAAATAAATTGTTGTATTCACTTTAGTCTCATCTCCCTTAAAATTTCTAATTATAATTATAACAAATTTTTTTGTTTAACTAATATTTAAAGTTTAGAAATACTAAAAGCAAACTTTTGTACTATGCTTTTAATTAAAGGAGATGTTTAATATGAAAGTAATTTTACACGTAAATGAAAATGACCATTTTAAAATCGCATTAGGTAATATTAAAAACCTTTTATCTTCAGGTGAACAGGTTCAAATAGAGCTTTTAGTTCATAATGATCCTATAAGATTTTTAACTAAAGATTTTTCAAAAGAATCTCATTTTATAGAAGCTTTAGAAGATATATCAGAAAAAGGAGTAGTTATAGCAGCTTGTAATAATACACTAAATAATTTAAATATAAGAAAAGAAGATCTATTAGATTTTATAACAATTGTACCTGCTGGTGTTTTAGAGCTTATTAAAAAGCAAGAAGAAGGATTTGCATACGTAAAACCTTAAGAAAATCAGAGAGGTGAAATTATGATTATTATTTGCTTTTTAATAGCAATAATCGCAACAACTATAGGAGCCTCATCTGGAATAGGTGGAGGGGTTATAATAAAACCTGTTTTAGAATCATTTAATATGTTTGATTTAAAAACTGTAACTTTATTATCCTCAATAACAATCTTTTCTATGGCAGTTGTTTCTCTTATAAAACAAATTAAAATGAAAGACCCTATTAATTTTAAAACAACTGTAACTATAGCTTTAGGTTCTACTTTAGGCGGAGTCCTTGGTGAAAAACTTTTAAAATTTATGCTATCTTTATCTAGTAATTCAAAAGGCGTATCGATTCTTCAAAGTCTTATGCTTATTTTTTTACTTGCTGTAGTTTACGTATATATAAACCATAAAGATAAATTAAAAGAATTTAAAGTAAAATCCTTAATATTAATTTTTGTAGTTGGTTTGATTTTAGGTGCATTAGCTTCCTTCCTAGGAATAGGTGGTGGCCCTATAAACGTAGCTATATTTGCATTACTATTTAGTATGAATACTAAAGATGCTGCTAGAAACTCAATAATTTTAATATTTTTCTCACAGGGCGCTAAAATCTTATCTATAGCCTTAACTACAGGATTTTCTAGCTATAATTTAAAGGTTATGCCTTATATGATAGTAGGTGGAGTTTTAGGAGGATTCTTAGGATATAAACTTAATAAATCAGTATCAGATAAATTTATAACTAGACTCTTCAATATAGTTTTAATCTTTATAATACTTGTAAATATATATAACTTAATATGACACTAGCTTTGGCATAACATTTGCTACTTTATTTAATTAGAGGTGATTATTATGGATAAAATTATAAAGTGGAAAATGGAATGCGATGCAAAAGAAATTGTAGATATATTAAACTCTAAATATTATAACGCTAGATACTGTAAAGATTTAGAAGAGGCTAGGTCTACTATTTTAAATATCATTCCTAAAGGCTCATCTATAGCCCTTGGAGGTTCTGTAACTTTAAATAGTTTAAATTTATTAGAAACCTTTAGAAGTGATGATTATAAATTATTTGATAGATACAAAGATGTACCTTTTTCTGAGACGGTTGAAATTATGAGAAAATCTCTTCTTGCAGACTTTTTAGTTACAAGTACTAATGCTGTAACTAAAAAGGGAGAACTCGTAAATATGGACTCTACAGGAAATAGAGCAGCTCAAATGTTATTTGGCCCTAAGAAGGTAATAGTCGTAATAGGCGTAAATAAAATAGTTTCAGATTTAGATTCTGCATATAAAAGAATTGAAAAGGTTGCTATTTTAAACTCAAAGAGAATAAATCACAAAACTCCTTGCGCTTCATCTAGCAGTTGTTCAAACTGTGATGTAAAAGATAGAATCTGTAACTTTGTATCTATTGTAAATAACGGTAGAAAATTTGAAGATAGGTTTACTATACTAGTAGTTCCCGAAAATTTAGGCTATTAAATTAAATAAGTGGCTTTGCCACAATAGTTAAAAAGGTGTTATTAAATTATTTAATAACACCTTCTATTTTAAGTAATTGAATTCCCTATAAATATAAGTTAAATTTTAAAAATCACTAAATTTAAACGGGACGATTAGTATTGATTTTCTGTTTAAATTAACTCTTATATATTTATAGTTTTGGTCCCCCGATCAAAACTTTGATAAATTAAAATAAAATTTCACTCTCAAATCTTATTTTAAAACTCATACATTAAATATATAAATAATTTAGACTAAATTTTGCTTAAATCTATAAAAGTGATTTTGCTATTAGATATATAATAAATTAATTTACCCCATTAATTCCTTCTAATATCAGTTTAAGATTAATTAATGATACCTTCAGATTTCCGTATCTTTTAAATATCATTTCCCCTAATTTATCCGTATTAACTTAATTTATAGTTATTAAGCACAAATAGTCATATTGTTCTACTCATTTCTTAATTTGACTTCTAATTACTCTTATTATTTTATCTTTAGTAAAATTTCAATGTGATACCTAAGCGTCCTATCCTATTCTCGTAATTTTTTCTTAATAATTTAACCACTTTTTAACATAAACCTATATCTTTTGAAATTATTTACGCTTTGTTCTTACTTTTTAAAAATACTTTCAATTTATGGATGCAATATTTTATGCTTTATAAATTTTGCATAGTCTTTAGTTATAACTAATTGATCTATCGCACCACCACAAGTTGCAAGTCCTTTACTAAACCTTTGAGTTTTTATAGTTAAATCAACCATAAACTCTGCAAAATCTATGCCATCTTTTAATTGCATAAACTGCCAGTCTATATTCATTCCTTTATTATAAGTCATAAGCCCCATTAATATATCTGTTTCTCCATCAAAAGAAGCTCCTGCAACTATATTATTTTCTTTATTTAAATTTGGTCTTATTATTTCTAAATCACTAGTTATGCTGTATACATATTGCAAATCATTATGGTATCCACAAAGATGATAAATTACTCCTTTGCCGTGTTTTTCTTTAGTATAATCCCTTAATTTATAAGTTATATCTGTTATATTATCCTCTTCTTTAACTAAATCAATTTCAAAGCTTCTAATAAAATCTCCTACGGATTTTCCTCCTATTTTTGCATCACCACAACAAGAAACACCTATAGTTCCATCCTTTATAAGAAATAACTTTTGTGAATTATCACTTAAAGTTCTTCTATCTTTAGTTCCATCCTCATGTGTAGTAAGTCCTGTTAATCTGCTATCTGCTGCCATAGCTATTCCTTCTGGCAAAAACACCGTTGCAATTATTGACAAATCTATCCTCTCCTTTTCTAATCTCTTGACAATGAACCATTATATCCTTAAACTGTATATAAATTACACTAAGATAAAGGACTGATTTCATTTGGATATTAATTATATTTTAGAAGAAATAATACGGTTTATAAACATAATATCTATATTAATTTTATTAATAGGTGTAATTTTTTCATTAATATCTTTTATAAAGTCTGAACTACGTAAAAGTCCAACTGATGAAAAAATTAAATCTATTATCTTTATTAAAAACTATTTAGGTTCTTATATATTACTTAGCTTAGAAGTTTTAATCTGCGCAGATATAATAGAAACTATTATAAATCCTAGTTTTAAAGATATATTACTTTTAGCATCTATAGTATTAATTAGAACTATTATCTCTTATTTCTTAAACAAAGAAATAGAAGCATCAAAAAAAGAAGAACCTTAAAAGGCTTCTTCTTTTTATTCTATATCTTTTATTTGTAACCTATCATTATAAAAGTTTTTATAAGACATATAAATTGCAATAATAGTTGAAAGTGACGTTGATGCTAGTATCATAAATGTAACCATTATTTGAAACCTTACTGCAATTATAGGTGAAGTTCCCCCTAAAATTAAACCTGTCATCATCCCTGGAAGTGATACTATTCCTAAAGTCTTCGCTGAATCTATAGAAGGTGCTATAGCAAGTTTTATGCTTTTATTTATTATATCTTTTGATGCTAACTTTATATCAGCCCCTAAAGACAATTTAGTCTCAACTTGTATTCTATTTTCTTTAAATCCAGATTTTAAATTCATATATGCAAGTCCTATAGCTATCATAGAATTACTAACTATCATTCCTCCAACTGGTATCATATCTTTTGGAGTATTTTCTATAGCATGTACTAAAACTAAAGTCCCAAGAGTTATAACCGTTCCAACAGTAAGTGATATAAAAGATATTAAAACTATATTATCAATACCTTTACCTCTTTTTTTAGTGTTAAAGGCTGCATTTACTATCATAATTAAAACTATTATTAAAGTTGCAATAGTATTTTTTATATTAAAAATATATTCTAATAAATATCCAACTATCAAAAGTTGAACTATTGCACGAATTACGCTATAAATTATATCTTTTTCTATATTTAACTTTTGTTTATAAGAAACAATTAAAGGAACAACTAAAAGAATAGCTGTTAATATAAGTGAATTTATACTCATTTAAAATTCCTCCAAATCTTTTATAGTTCCAGAATCTATAGTAATTCTCTTATTAAAAATTCTTTTGCTTTGCTCTAAATTATGAGTTACCCAAACTATAGTCATTCCTTCATCGTTTAACTCTTTTATGTACTTTTCTATAATTTCTGTATTTTCTTTATCTAAAGCTGATGTTGCTTCATCTAATAAAAGCACTTCTGGTTTAAATAAAAGCCCTCTTCCTAAAGCTATCCTTTGCTTTTCCCCTCCAGATAAATCATTAATGTTTTTATCTAAAATATTATAATTTAAATTTACCTTTTTTATCATTTGTTTTACCCTATCTAAATCAAAGGTTTCATTTGCTATCTCAAAGGGAAGTTTAAAATTATCTATAACCTTTTCTCCAAACAAACAGGGAAGCTGAACTAAATACCTTATATCTTTTCTAAGTTCTAAAGGACTATAACTTTTATAATCTTTTCCTTTAAATAATATCTCACCTGATTCTATAGGAATTAAATCTGAAAGTAATTTTAAAAATGTACTCTTACCACTACCAGAAGACCCTATAATAGATAAACAATCTCCTTTATTAATAAAAAGAGATATCCCTTTTATTATTTCATCATTTTTTGATCCATACCTTAAATCTTTAACTTCTATTATCATTTCCTTCACACCCTTTGTTGTTATCATTATTCGATATCGCAATTTGATAATAACATTCTAAATTTAGTTTTTCAAGCAAAATAAATCTAGTTGGCACTAAACACCAACTAGATTTTATTAGTTAATTCTTTTAAACTTTCTCTTAAACTATTTAGAAGTATATCTCCTTCTTTAGTAGTTTTATAGTATTTTCGAATCTTTCCAGAAACAATTCGTTCCTCTTTTTCTAAAAGCCCTTGTTCTACCATCTCTTTTAAAACTGGGTAAAGAGTTCCTGGACTAATATTATATCCGTGCCCTTTTAATTCTTCAATCATCCAGCTTCCATAAAAAGCTTCTTCACTTGCGTGGTGAAGGATATGTATATAAATCATTCCATTAAATATCTTTCTAATAATTTTTTCTTTCAAAACATCACCCCTATTAAAAAGAAAATATATTTACTATGAATCTATATTATCATAGATAATATAAAAGCGATATCAGATAATCTGATATCGCTTTTCTGTATTAATTAAAGTTTAGTTATCCATTTCTAATAATGCTAATGCAACTGCACCAACAACACCAGCATCAGTTCCTAAACCTGCTGGAAGTATTTTTGTGCTTTCTGCCATAGCAGTGAAGCATCTTTTGTTAACTACTTCTCTAACTTTATCAAAAACTATATCGCCAGCTTGTGTTACTCCTCCACCGATAACTATCATTTCAGGGTCGAATATTGAAACAGCGTTTGCTATACCAATTCCAAGATAAGTTAACGCTTCGTCAATTATATCCATTGCTACCTTATCGCCCTTTTTAGCTTCTGTGAATACTT
>NZ_JAMDLQ010000054.1:0-30336 GCF_024705715.1 Clostridium sp. LY3-2 | reverse complement strand
AGTAACTTCATCGTAATTTTTAAGTGAAGTCTCAACTTTAGTTCTAGCTGCTTCTTGACCTCTTCTTCCAATAGCTGTACCTGATGATACTGCTTCTAAACATCCTATGTTTCCACATCCACATCTTGGTCCAAATGGTGCTACTGTTGTATGTCCTATCTCTAATGCATTTGAAGTGTTACCTCTGTAGATTTGACCGTTTAAAACAGCTCCTCCACCAACTCCAGTACTTACTGTAAAGTAAACCATATTTTTAGTTCCTTTACCTGCACCTAACATATACTCTCCGATTGCTGCTACGTTAGCATCGTTGTCAAGGTAAACTGGTACGTTGAACTTTTCGTTTAACGGTTTCACTAAATTGAAATCTTTAAATGGTAAGTTTGGTGTACTTATTATTATTCCTTTTTCAGCATCTAAAGGTCCTGGAGAACCGATTCCAATAGCTTTAACTTCAGATATATCAATATTTGAATCATTTATTACGAATTCTATGTTCTCTATTATTCTTTGAAGAACCTTTTCTTCTCCTTCGTGAGCATTTGTTGGTATAACGTTGATGTTAGATACCTTTCCTTCTAAATTTGCTAAAGCTGTACTTATTTTAGTACCGCCTAAGTCAACTCCTACTACATAACCCATAGTTTAATTTCCCTCCAATGACTTTGCTTTTGATTTGATGAATTAATTGTTTCTATTTTTACAATAGTCTTATTATACAATATTTTTAAAGATTTTTAAAATAATTAAAGAAAAAATATCGGTAAAGTTAAAAAACTATACCGATATTTTGGTTATTTTTAGAAAGTTTACTACCTTCTAGCCTTTATATAATACTCTCCGTTTTCTCTTATTCCACAATCTTCTATATAAAAATTATTATCTTCTAGCATAGAATTTATAATTTTTACGCTAGAATTATTGTTTTCTCTAAATGTTATAGTAAATTTATCGTTAGTATCTATTATTGAAAGATACTCATAAATATTGCTATATTCTATAGAATTAATATCTCCTCTTATATCCATCTGATAATCTGACACTTAACTCGCTCCCATCATCTTTTTTCTTTTTATTATTACCAGATAACTTTATATTTATTCACTTTCTTTATTTGAAATAATTTTATCAACTTCTGTTATAGGAACTTCTTCATATCTTTCAAAGGTCATTTTAAAACTTCCTCTAGCTTGAGTTATAGACCTTAAATCTGTAGCATATCTAAATAACTCTGCACTTGGAACTTCGCATAATAACTTTTGCATTTTAAAGCTTGGCTCCATTCCCATAACTCGTCCTCTCTTTTTATTTATATCACCTATAACATCTCCCATATATTCATCTGGTATTAATAATTCTAGTTTCATTATAGGTTCTAATAATATTGGTTTTGCTTCGCTTATTCCTTTTTTGTATGCAATTGTAGCTGCTATCTTAAATGCCATTTCTGAAGAATCTACAGGATGGTGAGAGCCATCATGTAATGTTGCTTTTAAACCTATAACTGGATACCCTGCTAAAACTCCATGTTTTATGCAGTCTCTAAGTCCTTTTTCTACTGCCGGTATATAATTTCTAGGCACAACTCCTCCAACTACATTATCAACAAACTCTAAATCTTCAAACCCATCATATCTTCTTTCAAATTTAATTTGAACGTCACCGTATTGACCGTGTCCCCCTGATTGTTTTTTATGCTTTCCACGAACGTCACTACTTCCTTTTATAGTTTCTCTATAAGGTATTTTTGGTTCTTTAAGTAAAACATCTACTGAAAACTTATTTTTAACCTTGCAAGCTAAAACTTCTAAATGAGTTTCTCCAACTCCAGATATTATTAGTTCTGCATTTTCAATATCCCTTCTTATCTTAAAAGATGGGTCTTCTTCTAATAACTTATTTAAAGCTAAAGATATCTTTTCCTCATCTCCCTTTGATTTAGGAAATACAGCCATAGACATAACTGGTTCTGGAAAATCAAAGCTTTCATAAACATATTTAAAACTCGGATCTACTAAAGTATCTCCAGTGCAAGTTTCTTGAAGCTTTGCAACTGCCCCTATATCACCTGCTATTATTTCATCTGTTTGGATTTGATTTTTACCATTCATAAAAAATATATTTGAAAGTTTTTCTTTTTTCTCTTTATTGGTATTTAAAACAGACATATCATTTTTAAGTTTTCCTGTTATAACTTTAAAAAGTGATATCTTACCTACAAAAGGGTCAGCTATAGTTTTAAATACAAATGCAGAAAAGGGATCGTCCTCATTTAAACATATATATTCAGTTTCTCCATCTATATTTTTAGCTTTTTTTGCATTTGTAAGTTCTGGAGACGGGAAACATTCTACTATATCATCTAAAAGACAATTCATACCTATAACTTTAATTGCACTCCCACACATAACAGGTACAATATCACCTGTAGCACACCCATTTATAAGTCCATTATAAAGTTCTTCGTCGCTAAGCTTACCTTCGCTAAAATATTTTTCAAGTAATGTTTCATCAGTTTCAGCTACAGCTTCTGTTATCATTTCTTTACATTCCATTATTTTATCTTTATATTCATCTGGAACTTCGCAAATGTCCATAGTTTTAGTTTTTTCATTATAAATTCTAGCCCTATTAGCTATAACATTTATAACACCTTTAAAATCATCTTCTTTTCCTATAGGATATTGAATTGGAACTACACTCATTCCAAATCTTTCTTTTAACTTATCTAAAGTCTTATCAAAATTTGAGTTTTCTCTATCTAACTTATTTATAAAGAATGTTCTAGGTAATTTTATATTGTTACAATATTCAAATGCCTTTTCAGTTCCAACTTGAACTCCTGAAACTGAACACACAGTAATCATAGCAACATCAGTTGCACTCATTCCTTGAATATTTTCTCCTATAAAGTCAAAGTATCCTGGCATATCTATAAGGTTAACTTTAGTTTCATTCCAATTCAAAGAAGCTATTGAAGTTGAAATAGATATATTCCTCTTTTTTTCTTCTATATCATAATCAGATACTGTTGTTCCATCATCTATTTTCCCAAGTCTCTTGGATACGTTTGCATTATATAATAACGCCTCAACTAAAGATGTTTTTCCTGAACTTCCATGACCTATTATCCCTATATTTCTAATATTCTTTATATTGTAGTCTTTCATTAATCTGCTAGATAAATTTATCTAGCTTCACCCACCTTTCAAAAAACTCTCATAATAATTTATGAATACTTTTTGTAATTTAGACTGAAAAGCCTTGTAATATTTATATATTTTGAAAAATTAAATACTTTAAGAGAAGCTAAATATTTTAAAACTTGGCTAATTAGAATTTACTTAAATAATATAAATAAGCACCTTAAAAATAATATAAAGGTTATAAATATAGATGATTTAAATCACTTATCATACAAAGATAAATCTATAGAAAACTTTGAACTAAAAGAAGCTATAAAAACTTTAAAGGAAGATTATAAGGTAGTTATAACACTCTTTTATATTATGGATTTTAGTATAAAAGAAATATCTAAAATATTAAACGAAAAAGAGGGGACTATTAAATCTAAATTATCTAGAGCTAGGTCTTCTCTTAGAGAATATTATGGTTTAAATAAGGGGGTTAATAATGGATAATTTAGATTTCGATTTAGAAAATTTAAAAAATGAAAAGATAGAAGTTCCATCTTCTGTACTTAATAAAGTTAATGAATCATTCTATAAAATAAGGGAACCTAAAAAGAAAAATAATTCAAAAAGAATACTAAAAATAGCTATAGTCTTTGCAGCAATACTTTCAATATCTTTTGCAAAACCTGTATCAGCTAATTTAAAAAAGATATTTCTAAATCCTGATAATAAAGGTATAGAAACGGCAATAGAAAACAATTATATTCAAAAAATATCAGAGAAATCTTTTAAAACTTCTGATTTTAACTTAAATTTAGACAAGGTGCTAGTTGATAGTACTAATATTATGTTAACTTACAAACTATCATTTGAAGATAAATCTAAAATATCAAAGCTTGATTTAGAGAATTTAACCTTTAGTAGTGATGTAACTTTAAAATTAGATAATAAACCTGTAGATATTAGTTTTACTCAATACACTGTAGAAAATTCTAATAATAACACACTGATTTTAAATTCACTCTTTAGAACTTCTAAGTTAAATAAAGCTAAAAATTTATCTATAAATTTAGGTGGACTTAAATTATCTACTTCAAATAAAGATAAGTGTTTATATTATTCTGATTCAAGCTTTAATTCAAATATAAAATTAGATGATAAATTCTCATCTAAAGAAGATATTAAATATAAAGTAAAATCTTCTTCAAAAAACATAATAGTAAATGAAGTTACAGCTACTAAAACAGGATTGTTTGTGGACTTAGAATATTTAGCTTTAGGGCATAATGAGAATCTACTAGAAAATATAAAACTTTTATCAAATTCTAAAGAATATAAATCATCTTTTGGAGAAATAGGATCTAAAGATAATAAAGACACTGTAAAAATAACCTTTAGTTCCCCTACTTCATTTGATAATTTAGACAGCTTTAAAATAGAAATTAAAAATCCAGATGGTATTAGTAAAGATACTGTAGAACTATCTAAATAATAAAAAATGGATGCTAAAATTAATTTTAGCATCCATTTTTATTAATCTTCGTAAAGATAAGCTCTAGTTAAAGGTAATTCGTTATTTATACCTTTTGAATATAAAGTTTGGTGTATATCTATTGACCAATAATGGAACCCTGCCGCACAAGATGTTAAATAAAGGTGCCACATTCTTAAGAATTTCTCATCAAACATTTTTCTTTCTTCTGCTATATGTTCTTCAAAGTTTTTAACCCACTCTTGTAGTGTTCTCATATAGTGTAATCTTAAACTTTCAACATCTATAACGTGGAAATCCATATCTGATGCTACATCTATTTCTTCTCTTAATGTTGGTAAATATCCGCCTGGGAATATATATTCAGTTATAAATTTATTACCTTCTGTTTCTACTAAGTTAGTTATATTATGTAATAAGAATAAGCCTGACTCTTTTAATACTGCATTTACATTCTTATAAAATAAAGGTATATTTGCATGACCTACGTGTTCAACCATACCAACGCTTACAACCCTATCAAATTCTAATCCTGATTTTTCAAGGTCTCTATAATCCATTAATTTAACTTCTACTAAATCTTCTAAACCTTCTTCTTTTATTCTTTCAGTTGCTTTAGAAAATTGTTCTTCACTTAAAGTTATTCCTAATGCTTTTACTTTATAAAGTTTTGCAGCCTCTATTATTAAATATCCCCATCCGCAGCCGATATCTAATAATCTTTGACCTTCTTTTAAATTTAATTTTTTAAGTATATGTTTGATTTTATTCATCTGGGCATCATAAAGAGTGTCATTTTCATTTTTAAAATATCCACATGAATAACTCATTGTCTCATCTAACCATAAACTATAGAAGTCATTTCCTATATCATAATGGTGTGCTATATCTTTTTTTGATTTCTTTAATGAAGGTGCTTTTACTTTTCCAGCAAATTTTAAAAGTCTTGACCCTTTATTTAAGAAACTTTCTTTATTTCTTATAATGCTTTCAAATATCTCTTGTGAATCTCCTTCAAAATCAATATCTCCATCCATATAAGCTTCTGCTAAAGCAACGCTTGCATCTTCTAATAAATCTTTTTTGCTTGGGAATTTATTAATTATAAGTTTGAATTTTGGTTCTCCCTCTCCGACTTTTAATATTTCCCCATCCCATAGTTTTACTTCAAAAGTTTCGTCTGATAAATGTTCAGTAAATTTCTTTACTAATGTTTTATTTAGTTCCATAACTTTCCCTCCAATCTAGTTGTACTTGTTTATTATATTCCTACTTTTTTTAAATAGGTAAACTCCTTATTTTTATAAATATCTATAAATTTTAGTTATTAGACTAAGTAATCATAGTATTCTTTTAAATAGCTTTCTTTTACTCCATATTCCTTTATTCAGATAATCTTAACTACTTAATTTACTAGCTTTAGCTATTACTCTGAACTTTCTATTAATACTTAACTAACTATTAATAAAAAAGCTATCTAATCCCTAATCTCTTAGGTTTAGATAGCTTTCAAATTATTCACATGTAAAATTTTAGATTACATTGATAATATAAACGGAATTAATTCAACCATCTCATTAATTCCTTTAATTCCATTATATGTTTTATCTTTTGTTTTATCTAAAGCTTGCTTAGCTTTCTCTTTATCCTTAGCTTTTGTTAATGCATTTAGTTTCTTAATTAAGTTTAATTTACTTGTATTAATATCCATTTTTTCGTCTCTTATTTTGTGGATCTTAATTAACTCATCACTACTTGAAATCAGACTTTTTACTGTAGCATCATCAACTACAAATCCTTCTAAAGTCATAACTTCCGCTATATCGCTATTTAAATCTACTCCTGATGCATATATAGTTGCCTTAAATTTACCTAAGTCATTTGTTAATAAATGAGCATATGCATTATACATATAACTATCTGGAAGTTCATCATTTTCTATAGGTTCTGAAATTTCTCCTTTTTCTAATTTCTCATCTTTTTCATCTGCTGCTAAGTAGAACTTTATTTTTTCTAAATAATCATTCAATTCTTCATTTGAATTTTCTAGTTCTACCTTCTTCCAATCCTTAGTCTTCTCTAAAAGATATAAATAATAATATCCATATCCTATAGATAATACTTTTTCTTCTTTTATTAAATATCCTTCATTATCTATTACTAATTCTTTTAACTTAGTAAGTGTTACGTTACTCTCATTTTCTAAATTTAATAATCTATAATAAATAGTTTGTCTATATAAATTAGTACAGTATTTTAAAAAGCTCTCATCTAAAAATTTCTCTTTATTTTCCTTTAATTCTTCTAAAAGTTCTACTTCTACGTACTTATCATTATGCATTGAAATAATTAAATTCTCTGAAACCTCTTTTAGTTTTTTAAGTTTTGACGGCTTTTCCCCATATCCGAAGTTTAAATTTGGTGACTTTTTTAATTCCTTTAATAATATCTCTTCTTCCTTTTTTAAAGGTGAGGATAGTCTTAATTTGTTAAAGTCATCTAATTTAGTCTTAACTTTTCTCACTTCAAGCTTTCCATCTAATGCACCTTCAAATATTTCTGGATATTCTAATACTAAATCAATAATATATGCTCCATCTCCGCACACATAAAACCTTGATCCATCAATTATCTTTTGAACATTATTTCTTGCTATTTGCGCATAATCTTCTTTATTATCTTCTTGCGTATTATATAAATATAAAGCGTGATAGGTATCTATCCACCAATCTGCAGGAACATCCCTAAGTGGTGCTTCTTTAGCACTTACTTTTTCAATACATTTTGCAGTATATATTAAATCGATGTAATTACTCTTTCTCCACGGAGTTTTCGGTATATATCCTAAAATATAAGCTTGTGAGTCTGTACTTGTTTGTGCATAAAAATCAAAAAACTTTTTTTGTAATAGTAATGCATGTAGTTGTTTTTGTAAAATACCACCTGAATAACACTCATAATCCCCTACTGGAATATATCCTTCATATTCTATTCCAAATATATATGGTGTACACCTTTTTAACGTTTCTCTATATAAACTATTTTCACCAAGTAACCTTAAACAACTAGCCGCCTTAAGTCCTTTCTCACCTTTTTCTAAAACTAATTTAATACTCTCATCAAGGTATTCCTGATATATCTTTCTTACATGATTTTTTTCAACTGTATTAAACATAAGATAACTACAAATTACTTTTTCATATGCATCATACCATGACAACTCCACTTCATCTAATTCCAGAGTTTCTCTTATTTTTCCCTTTACACATTCATGATTATTTTCACCAAAAAACTTCATCAAATCTCCCCTTTGTTTTTGTATTATTTTACCATACAGATTTTTATTTTACAATTTATTACAATAAATCTTTTCTATAAAAAATCCTGTAAATTGAAAAAGTAAGTTCCGTTTTTTATATTCAAAATTCAAAATGAAAATTAGTCTTGCACGAGCTTTGATATAATTAAATTGATATTTGTTCCTATCGTATTAGGAGGATTAATTATGACAAAGGAAAGCATCTTACAATAGAAGATCGTCTTATAATTGAATATAGTGTAGATCAAAATTACACTTTAAGAGAAATAGATTTTGCAATGTTTCGTACTGGGTATGGAAGAAATAATATAGATAAACAGTTCGTAAGAAATATTAAAGAATTATATAATGCTAATCGTAAATATTCTACTATTCTGAGTATTTTTGAAAGTTTTCTCGTAAATTTTCTTAAATTTGAAGGATATTACCTTAAATTATAGAATATTATCAAATACATTATGTTGGAGGTATAAATTTATGAAAAGAAATATTATCATTTGGCTTAATTCTATATTAATTGTTATCACACTTATAATTCCATTTATACCGTATAAAATTCATAAAGAAGAAAGCAATCCTAATTTAGATAAAATTCAATTTCGTTTTGACTCTATGGATGGGTTTGTAAGTAGACATGAGTATTATGGCTATAAATTCTACGAAAATAGTCTTATTGGAAATACATTATATGATGAATTAACTACTTTTAAAAATGGAAATCCAACTTATATAGATTTTGATTTATACGGAAATATTATAACAGATAAATCTGGTAATAAATTTTTAAATGTAAAAGAGTGGTCTCCTTCATATGGTAATATAAAATTAATGCATACTTATATTTGGGAAAAAAATATTAAAGATACATATTTAATTTTCCTTATACTAATAATAATTTTTCAAATTTTCCTAGTAATAAAAAATAAATTTCATATAACTTAATAGAATATTTTTATAAACTGCTATAGATCTTATAATGAATATTCAACTAAGCAATGCTCTCGACTTACCTGTTATCCCTATGTTTGTAATTGATGTAATACAAGCACTGCGTGTACTTACGAAAAAAGCTACTATAAGACTAAAGTTGCAGATATAAAATATAAGGAACTTTTAACCTCATCTAGAGAAGCTCTTAATATAACTCAAAAAGAATTGGAAAAAATAGATAATATAATATCTCCATTAGTTTTAAAAGGGCAATCAATATCTCATATTTTCACTCATCATAAAAACGGAAGTTAGTTTTGCATTCAACGTATAAAAAAATCCCTACAGAACAATTTGTTCCATAGGGCTTAAGTCTTATTATTATATTTCTGCTATATTGAATATCTCTAAATTATTCTCTTTGTTATATCCTTCTTTTTTAACTTCAATCAATGCCCTTAAAGTATCTAGTGCTGTCATAACTCCTATATTTCTTTCAACAGCTGCTCTTCTTATTAAGAAACCATCTCTTTTTGAATCATTACCTTTTGTTGGAGTATTTATTACTAAATCTACTTCTTTATTTTTAACTGCATCTAATATATTTGGGCTTTCTTCGTTTATTTTTCTTACCTCTTCTGCATCTATTCCATTATCTCTTAATAGCTTGCAAGTTCCTTTAGTAGATATAAATTTATATCCTAATTCTGATAAATCCTTAGCCATTTTTAAGAATTCTTCCTTATCATGCTTTTTAATAGTTGCAAGGATCTTTCCGCTTTCCATTTTAGGGTACATAGAAGCCCCTAAGAATCCTTTATATAAAGCTTCACTTAAAGTTCTTCCTATTCCTAAAACTTCACCTGTTGATTTCATTTCAGGTCCTAATGAAACTTCTACGTTTGGAAGTTTTTGAGTTGAGAATACTGGAACCTTTACTGATACTAAATCTGGTTCTTTATATACATCTACTCCATATCCTAAATCTTTTATCTTTTCTCCAAGCATTACTCTAGTTGCGATTTCAACTATAGGCACTCCTGAAACTTTACTAATATACGGAACTGTTCTTGAAGCTCTTGGGTTAACCTCTATTACATACAGATTTCCTTCAAACTCTATAAACTGGATGTTTATCATTCCGTTTATTCCGATTCCAAGTGCTAATTTTTTAGTATAATCTAAAACTTTTTCTTTTATTCCTTCTGATATATTTTGACTTGGGTACATAGTTACACTATCCCCTGAGTGAACTCCAGCTCTCTCTAAGTGTTCCATTATTCCAGGTATTAATATATTTTCTCCATCTGAAATTGCATCTACTTCTATTTCTCTTCCCATTAAATATTTATCTATAAGGATTGGATTTTTCTTATCTCTTTCGAAAGCATTTACTAAGTAGTAGCTTAATTCTTCCTCGTCATAAGTTATTTCCATACCTTGCCCTCCAAGTACATATGAAGGTCTAACTAATACTGGGAACTTAAGTTTTCTAGCTTCTTCTAATCCGTCTTCTACGTTCCAAACACCTTTTCCTTTAGGTCTCGCTATATCTAGCTTTTCTAAAAGATCATCAAATTTTTCTCTATCTTCTGCCATATCTATTTGATCTGCAGTAGTTCCAAGAGTTACTATCTCCTTTTCTTTTAAGAAATTAGCAAGTTTTATAGCCGTTTGTCCTCCGAATTGAAGTATTACTCCATCTGGATTTTCTTTTTCGATTATATTTAAAACATCCTCTTCTGTTAAAGGCTCAAAATATAATTTATCTGAGATATCAAAATCTGTACTTACTGTTTCAGGGTTATTATTTACGATTATAGTTTCTATTCCTAATTTTTTTAGTGCTTTTACGCAGTGAACAGAAGCATAATCAAACTCTACTCCTTGTCCGATTCTAATAGGACCTGATCCTATAACCATAACTTTTTTCTTACCTTCTGTTATTTCTACTTCATCAAACTCATCGTAAGTTGAGTAGTAGTATGGTGAAACAGCCTCAAACTCACCTGCACAAGTATCAACCATCTTATACGTAGGTTTGATGTTCCAAATCTCTCTAAGTCTATTTATATCTTCTGGGCTTACTTCTAAAAAGTCTGCAATTCCCTTATCTGAGAATCCTTTTTTCTTTAAGTTAAGTAACCATTCTTTATCTAAATCATCTATAGTACTAAGTTTTAATCTTTGTTCTTCATTAACTATCCATTTTATTTTTTGAACGAAGAATTTATCTATTCCTGTTATTTCAGAAACTTTTTCTACTCTATATTCTCTTCTTAGCATTTCAGCTAAAGCAAATATTCTCTCATCATCTGGAGTCATTACTCTATCTTTTAATTCTCTCATGCTAAGTTCTCTAAACTTTTTATGCTCTAAAGAATATTTTCCTATTTCTAAACTTCTTATTCCTTTTAAAAATGCTTGCTCAAAGTTTGAACCTATAGCCATTATTTCTCCAGTTGCCATCATCTTAGTTCCAAGTGCTCTATCTGCACTAAAGAATTTATCAAAAGGCCATTTTGGAATTTTACATACTACGTAATCTAAACTTGGTTCAAAGCATGCATAAGTTCTTCCTGTAACTGCATTTTTTATTTCGTCTAAGCCGTATCCTAAAGCTATCTTAGTTGCAAGTTTTGCTATAGGGTATCCTGTCGCTTTTGATGCAAGTGCTGAAGACCTTGATACTCTAGGGTTAATTTCGATTACTGCATATTCAAAGCTATCAGGATTTAATGAGAATTGTACGTTACAACCACCTTCTATCCCTACTGCATTTATAATATTTATAGATGCAGTTCTAAGCATTTGATATTCTTTATCTGAAAGAGTTTGAGACGGAGCAACTACTATACTGTCTCCTGTGTGGATACCGACTGGATCTATGTTTTCCATGTTACATACAGTAATACAGTTTCCGTATGAATCTCTCATAACTTCGTATTCTACTTCTTTCCAGCCTTTAACTGATTTTTCTAGAAGAACTTGTCCTATAGTACTTAACTGAAGACCTGATGTTAAAATATCTTTAAGTTCCTCTTCTGTTTCAGCTATTCCTCCACCAGTTCCACCTAATGTGTATGCAGGTCTAACTATTACTGGGTATCCGATTTCTCTTGCAAATTCCATTCCCTTTTCAAATTCAGTTATAATTTCACTTTTTATAACTGGCTCATTTATTCTATTCATCATAGCTCTAAATAGCTCTCTATCTTCACCGTCTTTAATAGAAGCTACTGATGTACCTATTATTTTTACGTTGTATTTATCAAGAATACCTTCTTCGTATAATTCTACTGCAAGGTTTAGACCTGTTTGTCCTCCCATTCCTGCAAGTAAACTATCTGGTCTTTCTTTTGCTATTACTTTTTCTATAAATTCTATAGTTAATGGTTCTAAGTAAACTTTGTCTGCAACTTCTTTATCTGTCATTATTGTAGCTGGATTTGAGTTTACTAAAACAACCTCTATTCCTTCTTCTTTAAGTGCTTCACAAGCTTGAGTTCCTGAATAATCGAACTCTGCTGCTTGTCCTATAATAATTGGGCCTGACCCTATAACTAATACTTTTTTAATATCTTTATTTAATGGCATAACTTTTCCCTCCTAAAATCCTCTTATAGTGCGTAGTCTAAAAATCTATCGAATATATATTCTGAATCTTTTGGTCCTGCTGATGCTTCAGGGTGGAATTGAACTGAGTAGACTTTTTTGTCTTCTACTTTTAACCCTTCAACTGTTCCATCATTTATATTTACGTGAGTAATTTCAACACCTTCTGGTAAAGTTTCTACTACATATCCGTGATTTTGTGAGGTTATGTGTACTTTCCCTGTTTCTAAATCTTTTACTGGATGGTTACAACCCCTATGACCAAACTTAAGCTTTGTAGTTTTTCCACCTAAGCTTAATGCTAAAAGCTGATGTCCTAAACAAATACCAACAACAGGTTTAACTCCTATCATTTTCTTTATTTCTTCTACTTGATAAGTTAAATCTTCTGGGTCTCCAGGTCCGTTTGATAAAAATATTAAATCTGGATTTATACTTAAAACATCTTCACTCTTTGCATCTTGAGGGAAAACTGTAATATTGCAGCCTCTCTTTTTAAAGCATCTTAGTATATTTTCCTTTATTCCATAATCTATTATCGCAACGTTTTTTCCATTTCCCTTTATCTCATACTTTTCTTTTACAGATACAGTTTGTACAGCATCTTTATTTGAAAAGTCATTTAGTTTAGCTTTTACGTCATCTAAAGTTACTTCATCTAAAACTATTATTCCCTTCATAGTTCCGTTATTTCTAAGTATCTTTGTTAATGCTCTTGTATCTATTCCTTCTAAACCGATTATTTTATTTTGCTTTAGATAATCTTCTAAAGTAAGTTCGCATCTAAAGTTATTTGGATAATCACATTTTTCTCTAACTATAAACCCTTTAACTTGAGGTCTAACTGACTCCATATCATCTAAGTTAACACCATAGTTACCTATAAGTGGATATGTCATAGTTACTATTTGTCCGTGATAAGAAGGATCCGTTAATACTTAGTAAATACTACTTCTCCTACGCTCTCTTTAAGGTATCCAAAGGCTTTACCTTTGAAAATCACACCATTTTCTAAAATAAGTTTTGCATTCATAAATAATCCTCCTCTAAACTTTTATGTTTAGAGTTATCAATACACCCTTAAAAGAATTTAAAATAAAAGAAAAGGACAACCAGGAAAGCAAAAATCTAAGATTTTGCTCTCCTAATCATCCTCGTATTTATAATTAAATTCATTTTATTATTCTCTGACAAAGCTATGTTTTTTAAATTATTTAGTAACATAGTTGCACTCCTTTCTGGCCTCACAGGACCAATTTAAAGTGTACTCTAACTCTTTAATTTTCATTTGTTACCATTTTATCTTAAAACACTTTATCTGTAAAGATTTATTTTAATTCTAATGATTTTTTAGGACAAGAGTACGTACATTTACTACAAGAAATACATTGAGTACTATTTATTACTCCTCCTTTAAAATCTCTAGGCTCTACTCCCATAGGGCAGCTCTTTGCACAAAGATTACAAGATACACAGCTGTTTGAAACCTTTATCCCTTTATTTCTACCTCTTATTTTAGAAATAAAACCTGAAATTGAACCCATCGGACAGAAGTTACACCAAGTTCTTTCGTTAAATACAAATCCTAAAATTAAAGCTATTATAGATGTAACTAATATAAGTCTGTAAAATATAAAACCTATTCCTGTATAGTTTCCATAGTTTTTATAAATTCCTGTACCAAACATAGTTAATAAGAAAAGAACCATAAAAATTCTAAATCCTGTACTACTTAAAAACTTAGGTGTTTTTTTACCTCTAGTTATCTTCTTTAAGATATTATCGTAAAAGTTCCCTCTAGGACAGTAGTTTCCGCACCAGTACCTCCCCTTACCAAAAAGTGCAAAACCTACAGGTGCTAACATACAAAGTACTGCAAGAACACCAAACACCATATTAAATGGTACTAAAACTAAAAATGTTAAAAATAAAATATATCCATACTTTTTATATAGATTCATAAAATCCTCCTCATATACCCCTAGGTGGTATTTTATGATTTGATTATATATATTTTTTTATAATCGGTCAAATTATTTTTTTGGTAAAACTTTAAATTAAATCCTTTTTTGTAGTTTATGAAATAATTTCTCTTTTTTAATTTGAAAATCCTTATTTCAATACTTAACTCCAACCTGTTTTAATTATAAGTTTTATATTTTTCTCTATATTAAAAAAAGCAGTTATCTTTTAGATAACTGCTTTTTAGTCTTATTAGTTAAAAGGTACTCTATATAACTTGTTGTCTTTCTTACTAGCTATTCCGCTTTGATACATTCCTATAAAGCTACCTTCATATTTAAATGTTTTTCCACTTTTAATTTCTTTAACTTCATTTTTACTACTATCATTTACATATAAATTTCCATTGTCTTTAACGAAAATATCTTTTAATGAAGCTGATACTCCTAAATCTATCGTCTCTACCTTAGATGTCTCATTATTTAGATCTTTCTTTAATATCTTACTAACTTTATCATTATTAGCTTGTACTAAGTAGACAGTATCATTTTCATCTATTCCTATTATCTTTAAAGGTCCATACCCTGTGATAACTTCTCTTTGTGATGGTTGTGTCATATGAATTACACTTCCGCCCTCAGCTATATAGACAAGTCTGTCTTTTGTAGGAAGAATATCCATACTTCCTACACTCTTAACTGTTATAGGTACAGCTTCAGCGTGACTTTGGTTTATATCTATTCTAAATACTCCACCACCAACTTTAACGTAAGTTACACCTGTAATAGGAGATGACTGAATATCGAATGTTTTATAGTACTGACTATAGTAAGTTATATCTATCATCTTTTCATTTTGTTTTTTTCTAGCATCATAACTATATAATTCTATTCTTCCATTTACATTTTCTAATGTAAGTAAAACATTTCTATCTGAAAGCCATAGTGAATCTAATACAGGTCCACTTTGAACTAAATCAAAGTTTTGTATTTCTCCACTGTTTCCATCTAAAACATTTAAAGAACCATTGTCATAATAACTTAAATATTTACCATCGTATGATGGTTTTATGCTAGTTGCACCTGTTGGTATTTGAGGGTGCTTGTCTAGCTTTTCTAAATCATTTTTAATATCTACTTGTTTCATATTAACTTTTGCATTATCTTTGAAATAAACTTGGTCTAAATAAAAGAGTACTCCACATTGAAGTATTAAAGATATTGCAATCCAAACTAATATCGTTCTAAATTTTCTCATTATTTGACCCCCGTTATTCTACTATAACTGATGAAGCTATATATCTTTCACCTAATCCGTTTGAAACATCATTTACTACTTCACCGTTTAAATACATTGTTGATGATTTACCACCATCTAGATTTATTGCTGTAACGCATTTACCTTCTGTAAGCATAAGTTGTTGTAATTCTGTAATACTACATCCAAGTCCATCAACTATACTTCTTCCGTCTATAACCATCATTACTATAGATCCATCTGATCTTTGTCCTATAGCTGTTCTTGGTGCTACACCTTGAGATGAGTCTTCCCCGTTTAATTGAACTGGTGCTCCATCTCTAATTAAAGTCGGTCCAAAGCTTACTGCTTCTTGTACTCCTAAAGCTTTTAATTCATTTATTGAATATTTTCCGGCAAGCATCTTACCTTCTTTAGTTATTGCCATAGTCTCTTTCTTTGTATCAGGTTTTAAATCTGTAAAAACTACTTTCCCACCAGTCATAATAACGCCTGTTGGAGTTCCTCCATTACCTGTCCAATTTGAGCTACTTGACTTGTCTACAAATGACCCTCCGTTAATCGCTGCAACTGCATTGTGGTCTTGCGCCATTTGAGATGTAGTTTCACCTTTTTTGCCTAAGTACTTAGTACTTGCAACTTTAACTCTACTAGGATCGTTTATAACTAACATATATCCTTGGTACTTTGAGTTTTCAAACTGGAATAATTCTATATTATCATTTCTATTTTTTAAGTTTACATCTGCGCTTGTTGCATTTGCTGCAACTGTACCATCACCTGAGTTACCTGAGTTTAATATCTCTTCTATCTTCTTATCTGATAAGAAGGCAGTTGCTAAATATTTATGACTCATAGTTGTCATAGCTGACCCAACCCAAACTCTCTTTGCATTATTAAAAGGTCCATATAAAAGTACAAATGGTGCTGTTACTGCTGTAAAGATAATTTCAAAAACTATAAAAGCTATTAATGTTTTAATAAATTTCTTTTTAGTTTTCTTTTTTTTCTTAACTTTGCACCTATTTTTTTTGATAGTATTCTTTTTATCATCCTTTAAGTTTTCCATTATATCTCTCCCTATTTTTATGCATAACATCTAACTAGCCTAATTATACACGTTAAAATAAAAAAATCATAATTTTTAATACTTTTTTAATATATTGTACCTAAAAAAGTAGCATTATAGTTAAATTTGCTCAAAAAAACTACAATGCTAATCTATTACATTCCATTAACTGCCTCCTCATAATATCCTATAAGTATCGGATCAGTTAATGTATTTATTCTTATTTCATTAGAATCACTTTCATCTTTTCCAAATGTAAATAACCCCTCAAAGTTTTCATTACTTAAAAATTTAGTAGAAACCTTTATATCTATGTTATCATGATTAAACTTCTTTTTAGAAAACATGTTAAATCCCCAACCTCCAAAAGAAGGAACATGAACAGTATATGGCTCTACATAAAAGTTTTCTGATTTAATAGTTCTATTTATACACCAAAAAGCTCTTCTAGCTTCAAGTGGACTTGTTGATTGAACCGTTGCAATCCCTTCGTCTGTTAAGTTATTCCAAACAAGCCTATAAAATATATTAGTATATAACTTATTTAAAGACTCATTATTTGGGTCTGGAAAATCAATTATTATAACATCATACGGATCTTTATTTTCTTCTAGATATTTATACCCATCCCCTGCTATAATTTTAACCCTATTATTTTCTAAAGCCCCTTCATTTAACTTACTTATAAGAGGGTCAGTTTTACAGTATTCTAGCATTTCCGAATCTATATCTACTAATACTATTTCTTTTACATCTTTATATTTTAAAATTTCTCTAAGTGCTAGTCCATCACCACCACCTAAAACTAATACTCTATCTCTTTTTTTAGCTAAAGATAGAGCCGGATGAATAAGGGATTCATGATACCTGTATTCATCCTTTGAACTAAATTGTATATTTCCATCAAGAAATAGTCTTAAATCATCTTTATGCTTTGTTGTAACAATTTTTTGATATTTACTTTGAGAACTGTGTATTACCCTATCTCTATAAAGATTGTTTTCTATACCCCTAGAAATAGAATCTCCAGTTGCAAAAAAACCTATAAGTAATACTAAAACAGATAAACTTATAAACTTTAATACTCTATAATTTTTGATTTCACTTTTATAAAAAATTATAAGTATAACTGCAACTATTACATTTATTATTCCTACTAAAAAACTTGTTTTTAGTTGTCCTAAGCTAGGAAGTAAAATTAAAGGAAAGGCTAAAGAACCAATTAAAGCTCCGATATAATCAAAACTTAAAACATTAGCTATAGTAGATTTTAAATCACTTTCGCTATCTTCAATCATCCTAGTTAATATAGGTATCTCAAGCCCTACAAGCATTCCTATCCCTAAAATACAAAAATACATAGCTAATTTATAAAACTCAGTATAGGCATATGAATATAATAATAAAAACGCTGAAAATCCTCCTAAAATCCCTAATGAAAGTTCAATAATTACAAACTTATCAAATAAATCTTTATCTATCTTTTTTGATAAAATAGAACCTACTCCCATAGCACTCATAAATAGCCCTATTGTTATTGAGTACTGCTTAACGCTATTCCCCATTAAGTATGAACTTATAGCACCTATTATAAGTTCATAAATTATTCCACAGATTGCTATAAGAAATACTGCAAATAAGATAGGTGTAACGTTTAGTCCTTTTTTCTTTTTGTCATCTTTTTTTCTGTCAAACATTATATCTTTACTCCCATTTAAACTATAGCTGTACTTATTACCATAGCTATTGCTACAAACATACCCGCAACAGCAAGTCCAGCTGCTATATTATGATTATCTATTTCTTTGCTTAAATCAAAAGGTAATATAAAATCAAATATCTTATATCCTATAGCGCAAAAAAACATTCCAACTCCAAAGTAAACTAAACATTGTATTATTCCATTCATAAATTCTCCCCCTAAACTATAGCTGCTCTTACTATCATAGCTATTGATATAAATAATCCTACTATAACTATCCCTATTGCAGGGTTCTTTTCTTTAATTTCCTCTGCAAAATTATATGGTGTTATCATATCAAAAAATTTATAACCTAAAAACATTAAAAATAAACCTAAAACTGAATAGGCTACTGTTCCTAAAAATCCATGCATTTTTTTCTCCCCCTAAAATTATTTTCCAAAACTAGTACCTCCACCTACAGTACTTCTAAATATGCTTGAAAAGAAACCTTTTCCACCTTTTCTTCCCTCAGCTAAATCTAATAAAATCAGAGTACTTGCTGCATTCCATTTGCTTCTCCTATAAGTGCTTGTAAATCCATTATCACGAATATATTCTTCGTCAGCTATCTGAACATAAGTAGTTCCATCGTCCCCCTTATATATAAGTACATCCTCATCGTGATATCTAATTATAAAACTATCTTCTCCCTCAACAGCTTTAGCTTCATCAAAACCCTTGCAATTTTTTTTAATATAATCGTATGCATCTTTTGGAGTCATCTTAGTTGTAAAGTAATCACTTTTACTTTTAGAATTATATTTAGATGTATCACTTGTACTATATTTAAATTTTGAATCATTAAATAGTAATTCTTTGACTTTCCCTCCAGTTGATCTAATAATGAAACTACCAACAACTACTATAACTATAAAAATTAAAATAGCAAAAATTATTCCTTTATTTAACTTAAAGTTATTCATTATTTATCCCCCATATATTTATCCATAAATTTCTATATTATATTCTTTTACCTCCCTACCTAAACTAACTTCTGTTTCACCTTGCCAAACTTCTACTGATAAATACTTTTCATCAGCTCTATCGCAATATTCATAGTACATAACTCTTTCATTTCTTACTACTCCTATAGCACCTTCTACCTTTTCAACGATGGCTTCTCCATCCTCGTCTTTAAAGTATTCAACGCCATCATAAGTAATTTTTCTATTTATTTCAAAACATGGTATTCTTATTTCTTCATACAAAGATATCTCAAGTTCATCATCTTGTTCTACACTAAGCCATAATGTTTTTAACGCATCTTTAAGTTTATACTCTCTCCATCTAAATCCATGATCGTTAAATTCTAAAATAGCTTCTACTTCATAATCTATTTCCTCAACGGATATAATATCACATATATTAAGATTAAAAAGATTTTTTTTATTCATATGTTCTTCTTTTTCTATAGCATTATTAGACCTTATTACCTGTTTTAACCTATCAAAAATACCCATATTTCCTCCTAATTTAAATAGGACTGCTTATTTATAATTTATTTAAGCAGTCCATTTAATTTTATATTTCTATTACTTTCCTAATTTAGCTTTTAAAGCTGCAAGTTCATCTTCTACTGATGCGTCTTCACTACCTAAAGCTTTAAATTGTTCTTCTAATTCATCTTTTTGGCTTAATGAATCTAATTCTTCACTAGCATCTGCTTCAAACTCTAAATTATCAACCTTTTCTTCCATTCTATTAAATGTATCAAAGGCACTAGTATCATTTAATCCTGCCATAGTTTTATTTATAGTACTTTGAGCTTTAGCTCTTTTAGCTCTTGCTACTAATAAAGTTTTCTTTCTTTTAGCTTCCTCAATTTTTTCTGATAATCCTCTTAAACTTGTTTTTAAACCTTCTGTAGTATTTTTTTGGCCTTCCCATTCTGACTTATATCTACTAGCTAAGCTATCATATTCATTTTTTCTTTTTAAAGCTTCCATAGCTAAAGTATCATTTCCAGCATTTACAGCAAGTTCTGCCTTTTTAGTCCACTCTTCAGACTTTGCTAATTGAACTTCATATTCTTTTTTTAATCTTTTTTCATCTGCAATAGCTCTTGCAACTTCGTTTTTAGCTTTAGAGTATTGCTCACTCATATCTATTATTAACTGTGTAAGCATTTTTTCTGGATCTTCAGCTTTTGATATAGCATCATTTACATTTGATTTTATTACTGTTGATAATCTTTGAAATATTCCCATTTTAATTCCCCCTAAATTTTATAAATATTTTTCTAAAATAGATTTATGCTGAGCTAAGCTAAGCTCAATACTTTCAAAAGATGCTCTAAATTCATTTAAATCTAAATTTTCAACTTGTAGTGTATCTACTATAACAATATTATTATCTTCTATAGCATATGCCCCATGTACAAGATCATAAGCATTCAATTCTAATAGCTTTTTATATAACTCCTCATTATTTGATTTAGGAAGGTCTGTAACCTTTACCCTAAATACAACTATGCTATCATCAATATAAATAGCCAATTTATTTGTAAACCCCTCGTCATTAACTACCCAGATGTCATCGACCTTTTTATAGCCTATCCCTATTTCATTAAGATAGCTATCAATTTTTTTTAAATTCTCCAATTAAAATCCCCTCCATATCTTTCTTTTATTTCTTTTTTTGTAAATATTTTATAATTAAATTTTAAAGTAATATTCATAAGACGTCAAACCTCTAATTAGTCTATTTTTTGCTTAATGAAACCATTTAGATTATTTAAGGCTATATGGTATCTAATACCTCTTATTTTCTTCTATTTAAGTGGTATCTCATACTATTTAATGTACTATTTCTTACTTATTTATTTTTTGTAAATATTTCATCCTTAAGATCACCTTTTATGTTATAAATTTGTATAAAAAATAGAGATACAAAAGTATCCCTATTTTAATCTATAAATCCTCTTTTTTCGTAGTAATTATTTTTAATTAAATAATCTGCTATCTTATAAGACTCACTTAGTTTTTCTTTTTCTTCTTTTGTTGGGTTTCCAACAACCTTTCCACCTTTTAAAACAACAGCATCTCTATTAGTATTTAAAAGGTTTCTTCCCATAACACTATCGTGATTATATACTCCTAAAAGATATAACATAGTTGGCATTATATCTGAATGTCCTCCAAATGTATCTATCTTTTCGCCTTTTAAACCAGGCCCTGTTATTATAAGTGGAATTTTGTTGTCTCCCTTTTGCCAAAAATCACCCTCAAGAGGAACATCTTTTATTTCATTTGAATAATACTTATGAACCCCTGTATGATCTCCATAAATAGCTACGACTGTATCTTCTTTAAGTCCTGCTTCTTCAAGCCTCTTCATAAAATAACCTATTTGCTCATCTGCATAGTGAATACTTTGAATATATCCTCCAATATAACTATTATCAACATTTTTAGGTAATTTCAATTTTCTTTCGCTATCTGAGATATTAAAAGGCATATGACTTGATAGAGTCGGTATCATTGAAAAGAATGGCTCTTTTAATGTAGTTAGCTTATTAACGTATTGATTGTAGAAAGTTCTATCTGAAAGTCCAAAGCCTACTACTTCATTTACATCATATGAACCTATATCCCACATCTTTTTAAAGTCTAGTGAATTTGCATGAGCTTCAGACCAGTTCCAATCGCTTCCTCTTTCAGCATGAGTAGAGGCCGTTTCGTATCCTATTTTGTTTAATTCTCTAGCCATACTAGGATATTTAACTTCTGGGTGAGATAAAAATGTTATACTATCTCCTAAAGTTAAAAGACCTGTGTTTACCATCATATCGCAATCTATACTATTTCCTCCGTTGTTTTGCTCATAGAAATTATCAAAGTATAAAGACTTTTTAATTAATTTATTAAGGTTTGGCGTTATCTCTTGCCCGTAGACTTTCTTTCCTATAACGAAGTTTTCTAAAGATTCTATCTGTAAAAATACCACGTTCTTACCTTTTAGGATTCCAGCGTATTCATTTTTAGGTAGATCTTCTTTATTCCAATTAAGCCAAGCATCTACTTCTTTCATCTGTTCTTCGTTTGAAGTTTTATCTTTCTTTTCTAATGCAAGATTTGCTTCATATAAATGATACCCTAAAGGGGTAGCTCTTTGAACAGTTACAAAAGGCGCCCATTCACCCCTCATAAACATTACTTTACCATTATCAATATTCTTAACATCAAATAAATAATAAGTTCCGTAGATAGTTCCTACGCACCCTAAAATCCCTAAAACTCCAAATACAATTTTTCTTTTATAATTTAATAATTCCTTGTATTTGTATCTAATAAATATAATTATAGGTATATCAAAAATAAATAAGATATCTATAATACTTGGATTAATTAAATTATCAGAAAAAGGATTAAACATATCTTTAAATAATATATGTCTTACTCCTAAAAGCCCTTTGTTTCCTCTGTAATACCACATATCTGCTAAAAGCAGCAAAGTATATAAAATATCTATAAAAATTAAATAAGATATTTGTTTTTTGCCCTTAAAAAAGTATGCAGGAACCATAAGTATAAATATAAATGATAATTGTCCAAGAATAGTTCTATAATCTATATATACACCCCAAGTTCCAGTAAAAGATCTTCCTGTATCTGTAGATGATAGAGCTATAAAAATCATAGTTTTAAAAACTAAAGCTATAAAAATAAATAGCTTTATAAATCCGATTCTTTTTTTAAGAAAATTTTTTAGTTTTTCCATACAAAATAAATCCCCTTCTTAATTCAAAATTATGGGGATGTTGCTATTTTTAAATAATTCAACATCCCCTAATATTTAAAATTATAATTTAGAGACATATATCTAATTACTTAATAGATTTTTTATCTAAATATACTTCTCTTAATTTTTCAATTCCTGATATAGCAAGTATTATAAAAAGCCAACATACTATATAAGAATATCTAGATTGCATCTCTGTTACTAGGTATGCAAGCCCGTATCCGCAAAATCCTATATAAAATAAGTTTATTTCCGGTTTTTCTTTATATCTCTTTTTATTAAATAATCCTATAAATACTAAAATCATTATTATAGTATAGATTAACTGGAATGCTCCTCTTCCACCTTTAAAGAAATCAATTTTTATTCCGTCTTCAGGAACGTCTAGTTGAGCCCAAAAAATACCGCTTAAATCTCCTTCGCTCCACTGCGTTGCATACTTTTGAATATAAAAAGGTATCCACTCAGTTATAGGTGTAGTTTTAAATCTTTCTATAATTATCTCTTTAGATTTTTTATTTATAGCATCATAATCATAATTGCACTCATCTGGAACTTTAGCATCTTCTTCATTCCAAGCACCATTATGTTTTATGTTAGTTCCTTTTAGTATATTAGTTATTGAAGGTTCTGCACCTTTCCAAAGTTGATTTTCTGTTATTCCAAGCCCTTTTAAAGTAAAACTTGCTATTCCAAGTACTAACATAAAGCTAATAACAACCATAAGGATAGCCTTAATTTTTTCTTTTACGGTGTCATTATAATAAATAGCTATATATAAAACAAATGCAAATGCTAATACCATTGCAACCATTCTAAATAAATGACCTACTGATAAAGCTCCTCCTGCTAATAAAAACATATATTTTGGAGCTTTCTTTTTACAAGCTAGTAAAAAGAAGTAAATACCTAAAAGGTAAAATGGAATAGCTATATTTTCTGTACAAAATACTGAAGTATAAGTAACAAGTGGTGGAAAAATTGCTGCAATTAAAGCACCTATAATTCCATATTTTTTGCTTTCAAATACCTCTTTTACAATTAAGTATATTAAAAATATTACTGATACACCCATAAAAAGATTAACTATTTTCATAGCTATAAGTGGATCTTGGAACGTTTTTATCATAAATGACATATATACAACCATCATAGTTAAATGTGGGAACCTTGCTATGTATGCATTCCCGTGCATCATACTCGGGTCTCCCTCTGCAAGTAGTTTAGCTGAATCGAATATAGTCCTAAAATCCGATACCGGAATTGAATCTACATTAAGTAACCAAAGTATTCTAATAATCATTCCCCAAAGTAAAATTATAATTATTTTATATTGATTTTTTATCTTATCCTTTTTTAATAAAACCCATCCTAACGCAACAGTTAATACTGTTATAAGCGTTGTAACAATAAATCCTGACTCTATTTTAGTAAAATACTTAATAGAGGCACCGATTGTTGTTACGACAAGTATTAGAATTAATGGTTTTAATGCTATTGTTACAAAGTTCGTAAAACCATCTCTAAACTTTTTAATATCCATAGTAACCCTCCTGATTTGTTAAATTAAATCCTGTTTATATAACTACAGAATTTAACAAATATAATTGTAACATAAACTAATAATTATTTCTTTAATGTTAAACATAAAAGTCCTCTCTATAATAAAAAAGAGTAGCATTATTTAATAACACTACAAAAAAATGCCTGCAAAATATTGCAGACATTTTAATCTTATAATTTAAGCCCCTAAATTATATTTACTTATTGATATTACATAAATAATCCAGCCCCTGGACCAAGTGGTAATCCTAATAAGAACCAAGCTACTAAAAGAATTGACCAACATATTAAGAAACCTATTGAATAAGGAACCATTGTAGATATAAGAGTTCCTATTCCTGTATCTTCATCATAAACTTCCGCAAATGCAACTATTAATGCAAAATAAGTCATAAGCGGAGATATTATATTTGTACTAGAATCCCCTATTCTGTATGCCATTTGAATTAATTCAGGAGTATATCCTAAATCCATAAACATAGGAATAAATACAGGTGCCATTATAGCCCATTTAGCTGAAGCCGATCCCATAAATAAATTTATAAATGCTGAAACTGCTATAAATGCTATTATTAAAGGAACTCCTGTTAGTCCTATATTCTTTAAGAAATCTGCTCCATTAACTGCAACAACTGTTCCAATCTTAGTATAATTAAAGTATGCAACGAATTGAGCTGCAAAGAATACTAATACTATGTATCCACCCATTGAAGCCATACTCTTACTCATTAAAGAAACAACTTGCTTATCATTTCTTATTTCACCTTTACCTATTCCAAATGATATACCTGGAATCATAAACGCTAGAGATATAATAGCTACCATAGATGACATAAATGGTGATTTTAATATTTCTCCTGTTTCAGGATTTCTAAGAGGTGATCCTTCTGGAACTACTAATATTGCCATAAATATAGCAAAAATTAATAAAGCTACTCCAGAGAATAAAAGTCCTCTCTTTTCTTCTTTAGATATTCCTTCAACTTTTTCAATTTGTTTTTTACCCTTATACTCCCCAAGTCTAGGCTCTACTATTTTCTCTGTTATAATAGTACCGACTATGGTGATAAGTACAGTTGATGCTATAAGGAAATACCAGTTAGAAGCTATCCCAACTTCATATCCTGGAACTACTGAAGCTGCTGCTTCTTGGCTAATCCCTGAAAGAAGTGCATCTGTAGGTCCAAAGATTATATTTGCACTAAATCCTCCTGATACCCCAGCAAAGGCTGCTGCAAGTCCAGCTAAAGGATGTCTTCCAAAACTTAAAAATACGATAGCACCTAGTGGAATTAAGATAACATATCCTGCATCTGATGCGATATTTGATATGATACCTGCAAAAACAACTACTACTGTTATTAATCTCTTAGGTGTACTAGTTACTAATTTTCTAAGTAATGTTCCAATTAATCCTGTCCCTTCTGCAACTCCAACTCCAAGTAGAGCTACTAAAACAGTTCCAAGTGGTGCAAATCCAGTGAAATTGCTAACTGCACTTTCGAACATAAATCTTATTCCATCTGGACTTAAAAGTGAAATTACGTTTGCAGTCATCTCTTTAACTTCCATTGTGTGACTGTCTACCCCAGTATATGTAACGTTAACTCCCATTTTTGCAAGTACTGCTGAAAGAAGTACAAGACCTGCACATAATAAAATAAATATAGTTGCAGGATGCGGCAGCGCATTTCCTACTTTTTCAATTCCATTTAAAATACCTTTTTTCTTTTTAACTTTCTCCAAAGTAAATCCCCCTTTTTATTATTTTTATAAAACTTGTATAATTCCAGTCTACATTTTGTACACATATGTACGCCTCATAAAAACATTATATATGCTTGTTCATATTTTTGCAACATTTTTATATAATTCCTTCATTTTATTTATTTTTAATTCATATTTACAGGTATTTATTCATACTTTAAGCAAGTTTCTATTTCCTTAATATTCATTTATTTTTACCTAATTTCTTCCAGTATATGTTATAATATGAAGTGTTAAAAAAATCAAAGGAGTTTATATTATGAGAAAATTTAAAAAAATCCTAATATATAGTTTAATAACTATTTTAATATTAGGTATAGGGTATGGAATTACTTTTTACTTTAGTTTTTTCCAAGGAACATGCACTGTGGAAAATGGTAAAGCTGTAAATAAGTATATAAACCAATCCAAACTTGAAGCTTACTCTAAATACAATAGAGGTTTTAAAGTTTCAACAAATGAAATAAATAAAACTGTATCAGAAGTAAAAGGAATTAATTTAAAATTTATAGGTAAGCCTATGCCGAAAGATTACATAATACTTGAAAAAGGCTATAGATATTATCTACCTTTAGATTATATTTTTAAAACTTTGGGATACAAAGTAGAAGATACAAATCCACTAAAAATAACTAAAGGAAAAAAAGAAATCCTTTTAAATAATGATTCTGCACTTATAAATGGTAAAGAATATAAATTTAGAGGTGAACTTCTTAATAAAGATTCAAAAAACTATTTATCTTTATCTGATATAGAATACATCTTTTCTTTAACAGCTGTGTTTAATAAAGAAAAGAATTCTATCGATATATTAAATTCTCATTTAGATAAGAGTAATTATAAAGATAAGGTTAAAAATGGACGAGCTGCCTTAATTAGATTTGAAGATTTTACAGCTGGAGGTTCCCTATTAACAGATGAAAATCAAAGTAAAATGAAAGGTATGTTTGATTACCTTTATAAAAATAACATAAGATTTAATATAGCCTGGGTGCCTCATTACAAAAATCCAAAAGATAATTATGATAATAACCTTCTTACAAATAAAGATTTAAGTAATATTTTCTTTATTAACTTATTAGATTACGCAATAAATAGTAATGCTGAAATTGGCCTTCACGGTTATACTCACCAAGCTAATGACTCAATAAGTACAGTTGGAAGCGAACTTACTAGTAAAATAAATAACACAGAAAAAGAAACTAGAGCTGTTGTTGAAAATGCTATAAGTGTAGCAAACAAGTTAAATATACCAGTAACATTCTTTGAAAGTCCTCATTATCATGCTACAAAAAAGCAAAAAGATATAATAGGAGAATACTTTCAAATTTTATATGAACCATATAGTGTTTTATATTACACAGGTATAGAAACTACTAATAAAGGTAACCTTTATATACCAACACCACTTGGATACGTTCATGATAGAGATCCAGAACCCTTAATAAAGAAATTAGATAATCCTACTCCTAATTTATTAGCTTCTATGTTCTACCATCCTACAATAGAGCTAGAATATATAGATGTTAAAGTAAAGGATAATTATTTTAACTCTGATCTTACTTCAGAGTCAATATTAAAGAAAATAGTAACTGCATTAAATGAAAAAGGATATTCAACTATTAATGCATCTGAAATGATAGAATCAAAATAAAAAAATCCACACTAAATTTAGTGTGGATTTTTTTTATAACCATTTTTTATTAATGTTAAATAAATAAACAATAATAGCTCCAAATGCACCACCTGAAGTATCTATAAGAACATCAGTGAATTTTCCGGCTCTTCCTTGCACGAAGGTTTGATGAAATTCATCTGTTGATGCATATAGAAATACAAGTCCTATTGCAATTAATCTAGCTTTCTTATTAGATATATAAAATCTTAATACATTATAATAAAGTAATGCTAAAATACAATATTCAGTAAAATGAGCTCCTTTTCTTACTATTGTAGTTATTAAATCAATATTAGCACTAGTTATATTTGCGCCTACAGCTTTTAATAGATTTATTACTAAATCACTTTGTCCATTTGATACATCTGCTGGCTGGTTAGACATAAAAAAAATAAAACACATCCAAAATATAACTAAAGCATAAGCTAATATCTTGCCTTTTCTCTCTTTCATCATTTACTCTCCTAATTATTCTTTAGTTTTTATTATATCAAATATAACATTTATTCCTATCTATCTTCAATAATATATTTATTAATATAAGCTAAAGATTCCTCTAGTATAGCTTGCCCTCTTTCCATATCTTCTATCTTTATTTCAAGATTACACATCCTTTGTTCTACACTACTTACAACAGATTTTATATCCTCTAATAGCTTTTCATTATATGAAATTTGAATTCCATCTATGTCTACAAAAACCTTTTCTGGTGGATTGCCGCATTCAGTACATTTAGCGTATATCTTAGATTTATCATAATCTCTAAAAACCTTAAATGTTCCGTTTTTACACGTGCTACAAACTGATAATAATTCGTAACCTGTATCATTTAAATCCATTTCAAACTCAGTGCCACACTCTTTACATGTAGCTTTAAACTTTCCTTCTGTAGTTTCGATTATAAATTCGTTACCACTGCACCCTTCCTTTTTACATACAACTGTTCTTACCATTTAATCAACTCCTAACAATAGAATAATATCTTCCATTATTATGATTTATATTCTAATCCACCCTACTTTTATTCTATTTATTTTATAAAAATATAATACTTTTATAAAACACCTTAATAAAAAATATAATTTTATTCCTTTCAGTACATTAAAAAAGAACCTAGCACTATCTTTGCTAAGTTCTCAAATAAATTTCTACTTATCTAAATTCGCTTATTTCACTTTCTATAAGCTCTATTTTTTCATCAACTTCTCCTGTTTTTTTACCAGCTAAAATTAGCTCTCTCTTTTCTAACTTAAGTTCCTTAAGACGTTCTTTTAATTTTTCAATATTTGTCACAAAAACACTCCCCATCTCAAGCTTTTTTATTCAATCTGTAATGTTTAATAAAGCCCTCATTACATATAATAAATTTTAATTATGTCTACTAAGAAAACGTAATCATATAAATATATCATGTACTTCTAATTATATAGAAGCAAACATAACTTGTACATAATAACATTTAGTAAAATTCCACCATATTATTACATATTAATCCTGTTTTATAATTCTTTTTCATATTTAAATATTTCTTCTTTAATACTATATTAAAAAACTTTATAAAATTATTTATATAAAACAAAAAAGTCATGAATTAAATTCATGACTTCTTTCACCTTTGGTGGAGGTAAGGAGATTCGAACTCCTGACCCCCTGCGTGCAAGGCAGGTGCTCTCCCAACTGAGCTATACCCCCAAATGGTGGACCTTCAGGGACTCGAACCCCGGACCTACCGGTTATGAGCCGGTTGCTCTAACCAGCTGAGCTAAAGATCCTAATTGACCTGGCAACGTCCTACTCTCCCACACAGTCTCCCGTGCAGTACCATCGGCGCTATAGAGCTTAACTTTCCTGTTCGGAATGGGAAGGAGTGTTTCCTCTATGCCATCATCACCAGATTGCTGGTTAAAACTAATATCCATTTGAAATTAGTTTATTAAGTTTTAAGAGATTATTCTCTTAAAATTGCACATGAATTATAGTTAACAAATAATTGGTCAAGCCCTCGACCTATTAGTATCAGTCAGCTGAATGTGTTGCCACACTTACACTCCTGACCTATCAACCTT
>NZ_JAMDLQ010000053.1:0-12898 GCF_024705715.1 Clostridium sp. LY3-2 | reverse complement strand
AAGTAAAATTAGCTCAGAAGAAAAATTAAATTCTTTTTGCCAGCCAAGGTAAATCTCCATCTCTTTACTTGAAAGAGTTCTAGATAGAATTTTTTCAATATCTCTAAGCATGTCAGTAGTATCACTATCATTTAGTGCATCTAATAAATTTATATCATCATTATCTGAAGTTTCAGTTATATCATCATCTAGTGATAGAAATTCGATGCTGTAGTTATTCATCTTATCTATTGGAACTAGTTTTATAACTCCCTCTTCATTCCAATAATTTAATGCATTCATTACATCTGATTCAAGTAAATTTAATGAGTTAGCAAGCACAGAAGAGTTTACCCCTGGTTCGCTTGAAACATTATATTTTAGCATTAATAAATAAACTTTAATAAACTCTCCACGAGCTTTAGGCATGTATTTTTCTATAAATACGTTGCTAACAGGTGTAAATTTTAATGCGGTATTTTTTAGCATAAATGTGCTCATATAGCATCTCTCTACCTTTCAAATTAATTTATGAAGCCATTTTTATATTATAGGCTTTATGTAAAATAATTATAACAAAGTGAAATAACTATAACAACTTTCAAGAATAAAGTATGTATAAAAAGATATTTAAAAGGGAAAGTTAATAAATGTGTTCCAAATATTCAAAGGAGGAGAAAGTTTTATGGTCTCGGATGATAGTAGAAAGAAACTATTTTTATTATTAGTTTTATTAAACCTAATAGTCTTAAGTGGGATTTCATACTATAACGAAAAAAGTAAAATAGTAGAAAAAAATAATATAGTACTTGGAAGTTCTCTATTCGGTAGGGGAGGCGTGTTTGGATACTTCGGAAATTCTATTAATAAGGGTGAATTAGTAGGAGTTTATATTGAAGGTAAGCTTTACGGGTACGTATCTAATAAAGCTGAAGGAGAAAAAGTACTAGAAAACGTAGTCTTATCCTATATGAACGATATGGGATTAAAGAATGAAGATTTAGAAGGCGTAAATATAAAAGGTAGCGTAGAGTATAAAAAAGAATTAACTGATATAAAAGATATAAAAACTATAGAATCTGTAGCTGAAGCTATTAAAAGAGAAGATGCACTTTGTGTAGATTTAATAGTTAAAGATACTAGAGACGTAGTTATAGAACCTAAGCTAGAAGTTAAAAACACTAAAGATCTAGTTTTAGGAAAACAAAAAGTTTTAGAAGGAACAGAAGGGTTAAAAACTCAAGAACTTAAAGTTACTTATAGAAACGGTAAAGAATATGAAGCAGATGTTCTTTCAGAAAATATAATAGCTTTAGGGCAAAACAAAGTTATTTATAAGGGTACAGGTGATCCTATAGCTATGGGGATAGCTTTCCTTAAAGAACCAACTAAAGATGGAGTGTTAACTTCAGAATTCGGTAGCAGGTGGGGAAGAATGCATAACGGTATAGATATAGGAAATGAATTAGGAAAACCTGTATATTCAGCTTTCGACGGAAAGGTAAAAAAGGTTTTTTATGAGCAGTATGGTTACGGAAATGCAGTTATCATAGAGCATAGCGATGGACTTGAAACTAGATATGCTCACCTTAACAATTACAATGTTAAGGAAGGTGATACTGTTAAAAAGGGAGAAAAAATAGGTGAAGTAGGTAATACAGGAAGAAGTACAGGACCTCATTTACACTTTGAACTTAGAAAAAATGATAATCCTGTAAATCCCCTAAAATACATTGAACAAACTACTTTAACAGTTTATTCAAATTAATAATACCTTCACCTACAACATTTTTAGGAAGGTCATTATCGTTAGTGCAGCTTAAGTTTATAAGTGATACTAAATCATCTAACTTAAGCGTTTGGTTGTATTGAAGTAAAAGTGCGCACACAGCACTTACAATAGCAACAGATAAAGACGTTCCAGAATAAGTTTTATATTTGGCATCAAGCTTTTTAGGATACAGCTTGGTGCCATTTTTTTCAGATATATAATTTATATCAGAATTAAGTGTTGTTATATTAGTGCAAACAGCAGCAAAGTTTGGCATTTTAGATTTAGAACTTAAACTGCTAGAAGAATAAATATAAGGAACACCTGTATTTTCAGAAGTAACCCCTGAAACAACAATGCAGTTTTTTAAAGTTGAGATTCCTTTTAAGGTTTTTTCGTCTACGTTTATGCTACCTGTTGGAACTATAGGAACAATATTAAAAGATACAGCTTTTTCAAATATGTTCTGGAATGCTTTTAAAATATAAGAGTTAGAATTAAGCATTTCAAAAGGAAGACAAAGTATCCTTAAATTATGTTCTCTATATTTCTTTATTAAATCTTCTATGCTGTATAAGATAGATGAAGCATAACCCTTTCCTAAAGCATCAAAAGCTTTGTAAGAGATTATATTAGCATTTTTAGCGATGCCGCTATACAAATCTCCAGAAGAAATTCCGCTACTACATATAATACCAGCCATAGCAGTTCCGTGTCCGTTGTCGTCGTAAGGGTGTGTAATTCCGTAAGTTACATCCTTAAACTCTAATATTTTGTTTGTGGGGCGAGTTAAATCTAAATGAGGATAGACTCCGCTGTCTATAATTCCTATTTTTACTCCACTTCCATCAAATTTAAAGTTAGAGTTAGATTTATAAAATTTATTTGCAGAAGCTACGCTTACTCCACAAAGAAATAAGTATTCATCAAAAAATATTTTTTCAACTTCAGGATATTCTATTAGTAAAGTAATTTCTCTTTTACTTAAATTTGCTACAACTATGTTGCAATACTCGATTTCATAGATTAAAGCATCTTTAAAAGAAGCTACTTTTTTCAAAATAGTAGAAAAAAGAGTCTTGCATTTAATCATAACCCTGTATTTTTCGTAAGGGTTATTTTTTAAGGCTTCTATTAAGTTTATATCAAGCTTACTTTTAGCTTTAAACATATAACACTCCTATATTATTTATCACAATACCATATTATAAAAAAGAGTGCATAAGTGTTAATAAAATTTATAAGTTAAAAGTTCCACCAACATCTATTATTTTTACTCTTTCGTCATTAAAGCCTTTTAAAGTTTCTTCAGTTTCATCGAAATCCTCAAGAGAAATTTTAAAAGTTTTATAATGCATAGGAATCATAGCTTTTGCGTTCATTTTAGTAAACATAGCGTATCCTTCGTCAGGAGAGCAGTGCATATGTCTAAATCTATCTGGTTTGTAACAGCCTACAGGGAAAATAGCTACATCACATTTTATTCCGTTAAAAGCTTCAGTCATAGCAGTATCCCCCGCAAAGAATACTTTGTGGACTTTATTTTCTATTAAGTATGAGTTACTTTCGTTATCTATACCTACATAAAATCTTCTACCATCGTGGTTAGCTTCTATAGAAGTAACCTTTATAAAATCATCTTCGTAAACTTGCCCACTTCTAAGTAAGACTACGTTTTTAAACCCTAAAAGAGTTAAGATTTTTTTGTAGCCTTTTGGAACTATAACAATGGCATCTTTATTTAATTTTTTTAAAGATGGAAAATGCATATGGTCCATATGGCCGTGAGTTAAAAGTATATAATCAAATTTTAAAGTTGTTATATCAAAAGGAGTTTCTATAACTCTCTTAAAATGACCTAATCTTTTAGAAATAACAGGGTCTGTAATAATAAGTTTATTTGATAAATTTATTATAGTAGTTGCGTGACCAAACCAATGAACAGAGTCTTTGGTTATAGGTTCGTTTGATACAGGCCCTCTTTCATTAAAGTATTCACGTAGGTTGTTGTATGTTAGTTTTGATAGAAAATGTATATTATTAAAAAAATTCATAATGTATCTCCTTGATTAAATTACTAGTGTTTCCACTTAAATACTATAATACCTATTATCATTAATGCAACACCGATGAATTCTTTTAAGGTAAAATTAATCTTTTCAGTACCGAATAAACCAAAATATTCTATAGCTGCAGCAGCTATTAGTTGGGATATTAAAATAATACCAACAGCATATGTAGGACCTAAACTTCCCATAGCTTGCATTACTGTAAATATTATGATTACTCCTAAAACTCCTCCAAGTAAATAAACTTTATTAGAATTAAAAACTTCTTTAAAGTTTCCTTTCCCAAAAGCAAATGTAATTAAAGCTGTTAGGATTAAACCTGTAAGTTGAACTATAACGTTTGTTTCCCACACTCCTATTTTTTCTCCAAGACGTGTGTTAAAAACTCCTTGAAAACTCATACTTATCCCAGAAATTATAGCTAAAATTATTCCAAACATAAAAAACACCTCCGAAATTAGTATTGCCTTTAAAGGTTTAGAATATAGATTAATAAAAAAATATACCCTATAAAATAGCTATCTATTTTATAGGGTATATTTAAAAATAAAACTTATTAAAGTTATCTACAGAAATTATTTAAAATTTTATCTTTTGAAAAACCTAAAGTATTTCCGAGGCTTAATAAATCTTCTAATAGAGTTTCAAAGTGATCTCTAGAACGAGAAATTATTAAATCATTTATATCGATGTATAAATTTAAGAATTGATCACTTAAGCAATATTCGGTTGGTTGTACTGCGATATCGTCTATTGATGTGTATCCGTTAGTTATTCCAACAGATATAACTTGATGAATACAATCTAAGTATTTATCAAAAACAGCATCAGTATCAATTGTAAGATTATTATCATTCAGATAGTTGTAACATCTAGTAACGTTAGCAAGTTCACTTACTTTAACGTGTAGTTCTAAATTTTTTCTAGCTCTTAGTTTATAATCATCTAGACTTCCGTCAATAGATAATTTTTTGTCCATATCTTCTTGTATTTTAAATAAATCACAAATAAACATTAGAAAATCCCCCTGAAATTTAGGTAATATCTTTTTATTTATCTATTTTACAAAATCTTTTAATTTATTTAAAGGTTAGTAAACGAATACAAAAAAATATTTTTTTAAAAAGGGTGAAAAAGGGAGGAAATTAAACAAAAATACCACCTTTTTCAAGGTGGTATAGTTTTTATAGTAAAATTAGAATGTTTTTAAGTCATATCTTTTAATTTTTATCTCTCTTTTATTGTGAGGAACTTTCCAAACTTCAAAACCAGATATTTTAAAGGTTGAATTATTTAAGTTCATACTTTCTGAAAGAGGGGTTGTATCTAAACTTTTTCTTCTAGTATCTTTTTGGTAATAATTTAGGTTTGCTAAAGTTAAAGATAATCTAGGGTCTTTAACTTCTCTAATATTAAAACCGTGAAGTTTAAGCATATCATCAAAGTTAGTTTTAATCTTCTTTATATATCCTCTCTCATGAAGTAAAACGTTTATTGTTTTATGTTCATCAGAAATAAAGATATCGTTGTCTACTTCCACTTTGAATTTTTTATAAGGAGATAGAACTTTCTCTATAACAGGATTAAGTTTATCTATATTTGGATTTTCTATAACTGATAAAGTTATGTGTGGAACAGGAAGATTCCTATTAGCTTTAAGTTTTTTTGATACAGATTTTTGTATCGGATTAATAAGTTCAGAAGAATCTTCGTTTAAAAGTGCAACAATATAATATTTCATATTTAATCTTACCTCACTTAAATAGTCTTTTTGGAAATATCCTATAAGTATATTATCCAAACTTTTCTATAAATTATAACATAATACTTTAAATAAAAAAACAAATTAGCTTAAATAGTACATATTAAAACTTTTAAAGAGAAATAATACTAAGGTAAGTTTATTATATAAAAGGAGGTTTTGTTTTATGAAACATAACGAAAGTATTAAATGTACAGTTGAAAAGTGCAAACATCACTGCAAAGAGGACGATTTTTGTACACTAGATTCAATTATGGTAGGGTCACATGCAATGGATCCTAAAAATACTGAAGCAACAGACTGTAACTCATTTGAATGTTCATGCTAATAATGGTTTAATATTAGATAAAATTGAGTTATAATAAAGGGATGTGTCAAATATGAGCAATATTATACTAAAAATTGCCTAAAAATTTGATATATTCCTTTTTTTTTGTTAGAAAAAAGATATTAATATGTATATACTTTATGTTATAATGATAAACGAAACATTAAAATTAGGATGCAGAAAATAACTGCAATTTATGAAAATTATGGATAGAAAATTTAAATTTGGGAAACTTAATATATATAATCTAGTAATAAGGGTGAAATTGGATGGAAAAGTTAGTTATTAATGGAGGCAACAAATTAAACGGGTCTGTTGAAATAAACGGAGCTAAAAATGCGGCGGTAGCAATACTACCAGCAGCGGTTGCGGCAAGTAAAGGGAAATGTTTGATAGATAATATACCGGATATAGAAGATGTTCATTGTTTAGAGAGAATACTTCTAAGTTTAGGGTGCAAATTAAATAAGATTGACAATAATACATTAGAGATAGACAGTACAGAATTACATACTTACGATGCATGTACAGAAGATGTTAGAAGAATGAGAGCTTCATATTATTTTATAGGAGCTTTACTAACAAGATTTAAAGAGGCTAGAGTTGAACTTCCAGGAGGATGTCCTATTGGAGTTAGACCTATAGACCAACACATCAAAGGGTTCGAAGCTTTAGGTGCAGATGTTACTATAGAACACGGAGCAGTAAAAGTTAAAGCAGAAAAACTTGTAGGAACTAATATATTCTTTGACGTTGTATCAGTTGGTGCAACTATAAACGTTATGATAGCAGCGATTTTAGCAGAAGGTATAACAACTTTAGAGAACGTAGCTAAAGAACCTCACGTAGTAGACGTTGCTAACTTCTTAAACTCTATGGGAGCTGACATTAAAGGTGCAGGTACAGACGTTATAAGAATTAAAGGTGTAGAAGAACTTAAAGGGTGTAACTATAGCGTTATACCAGACCAAATAGAAGCAGGTACATTTATGATAGCAGCGGCAGCTACTAAAGGAGATGTAACTATTAAAAATGTTATACCAAAACACTTAGAGTCAATAAGTGCAAAGCTTACAGAAATGGGAGCTTAAGTAGAAGAAGGAGATGACTCAGTAAGAGTTAAGTATACTGGGAAATTCAAAGGTATTAACGTAAAAACTATGCCTTATCCTGGATTCCCAACAGATATACAACAACCTATGTCATCACTTTTAAGTGTAGTTCCAGGAAGAATTATAATAACAGAATCTATTTGGGAAAGCAGACACAAGCACATAGACGAGTTAAAGAAAATGGGTGCAGATATCAAAGTTGAGGGAAGAGTTGCTATAATCGACGGAGTAAACAAACTTACAGGTGCAACTGTTAAAGCTACAGATTTAAGAGCTGGTGCAGCTATGGTTATCGCAGGTCTTGTAGCACAAGGTGAAACTCACATAACTGATATCGAACATATCGATAGAGGGTACCCTCATATAGAAAACAAATTCAGAGACTTAGGTGCTAACATAATTAGAGTAGAAGTGGACGAATAATGAAAAATAAAGAAATGATATTTAGTTCTTTATATAGTGGAAGTAGCGGAAATAGTATCTTTGTAGGCTCAGACAGAACGAAGATACTTATAGATGCTGGAATGCCTGGTAAAAAAATTGACGAGGCATTTAAAGCTATTTCTGAAAATCCTAAAGAAATTAAAGGGATTTTCATAACTCACGAGCATTCAGACCACATTAAAGGTGCAGGTATAGTATCAAGAAAATACGACATACCGATATACGCAAACCCTAAAACTTGGTCTGCTATGGAAAAATCGTTAGGTAAAATTAAAGAACATAACATTAAAATTATAGAAAAAAGAAGCACTGTTGTTATAGATGATTTAAGTATTAAATCATTCAACATACCTCATGACGCTATAGCGCCAGTAGGATACACAATAAGTGACGGTAATAAAAAGATAAGTGTAGCTACTGATTTTGGAACTTACACAGAAGAAATCAAAGAGAACATAAAAGACTCAGAAATTATTCTTTTAGAGTGTAATCACGATATCGGTATGTTAAAATACGGGCCTTATCCTTATACCCTTAAGAGAAGGATTTTAAGCGAAATAGGTCACTTATCAAACGAAGATTGCGGGACTGCAATTGTAGATTTAGTAAAGTACAAACAAGGAAAAAAGATACTTTTAGGGCATCTTAGCGGAACTAATAATCTGCCAGACTTAGCATATCAAACAGTTCTAAATTCTTTAGAAGAACATGGTATAGTTCAAGGTGATGATGTAAATATTGCAATGGCTAGTAGACACGAGCCAAGTGGAATTATAAGAGTATAATTTTATATTTTTATATAATATTTAATGAAAAGAGGGAAAAATATGAGTCTATATAAAAGTTGGACAGATATGGTAGTTGAATATGTAAAAACTAAAGGGGAAAAAGCATTCTGGATAGAATACGGAACTTTAGAAACAAATGTATACAAAGATATTTTAGCTAATCATAAAGAAGCTCAAAAGGTAACTATTAAAGAATTAGCAGATAAACACGATTCTAACGTTGAATTCATCATGGGATTTATTGATGGAATAAACGATAGTTTAAAAACTCCATACGATTTAGAAAAAATCGACGAAAACACAGAATTAACACTTGATGTTGACTTAGAAAAATTATATTTCAACATGTTAGATGCTAAAGCTGATTACTTATATACATTACCTCAATGGGATGGAATATTCTCAGAAGAGAAGAGAAAAGAAATCAAAAAATCATATAACGATACTAAAACTGTAAGAAACGAAGATAAAATCGGAAGAAACGATCCTTGTCCTTGTGGAAGCGGTAAAAAGTATAAAAAATGTTGTGGAAAACAAAAATAATTAGACTTTAATAAAGCTCATAAAGGCAACTTTGTGAGCTTTTTATATATCTATTATTTGTGGATAATTTTAAGGAGGGATTTTTGTGGATAAAAATGTAGCATGGGTCAAAGAACAAAAAATCAATAGAACCATAGAAGCACTTAATAAAAACAATATGAATGGATACTTTGTAAAAGATAATGAGGAGCTTTTAGAAAAATTAAAAGAACTTATTAAAGATGGAGATAAAGTTGCCTTTGGTGGTTCTATGTCTATTATAGAAGCTGGAGTTTTAGACTTTTTAAGAAAGGGAAACTATGAGTTATTAGATAGATATAAAGAAGGCTTAACTAAAGAAGAAATAGTTGATATATACAAAGGCGCATTCACATCAGACTGTTATATAGCTAGTAGTAATGCCGTAACTGAAAATGGTGAATTATATAATGTTGATGGAAATGGTAATAGAGTTTCTGCAATGCTGTATGGTCCAGAAAAAGTTATCTTAATCTGTGGAATAAATAAAATAGTTAAAAATGTGGATGAAGCTATTAAGAGAAATAGAGAATTTTCAGCCCCAATGAATGCAAGAAGATTAAATAAAAAAACACCTTGCGCAAAGGTTGGATATTGTATGGATTGCAAAAGCGAAGATAGACTTTGCAATGAATACACTCTAATAAGAAGACAAAACAACAAAGAAAGAATGCATGTAATATTTTTAAATGATGATTTAGGATATTAAAAAGATAAGAGCACTAGTTTTGAAAGTATAACTATACTTATTTGTTAAGGAGACTCTAAAAAGAACTAGTGCTTGTATTATAGTAAAGTATATTCAAATAGGTATATTAATATTCTGATAATATATTAAGAGAATCGTTTCACAAATTTTACATAGATATAAAGCTACTTAATATTTTGTTAATAAAAGGGTTAAAATAATAGAGTATCATAAAATGTAGAGTGTAGAAATACACTATTTTTTATTTCGAAAGAGGGGGACATAAATGAAAGTTCTAGAAAAATTAAAGAAGTCGCCTTTATTTATTTATACTGTAATTTTTTCAGTATTTATACTTGGCTTTATTGTTTATTTTAAACTACATAATAGAAGTTTTATATGGGCTGCTGACGGAATGTATCAGCATTACCCTATACTATATGATTTTAACGAGTTAGTTAGAGGCTTTTTAAAGAATCCTTTTGGTGGGATTAACGAATGGTCTTTTAATATAGGTTACGGGGCAGATATAATAGGAACTTATTCCTATTACGTTTTAGGGGATCCTTTTGCATATTTATCACTTCTGTTTCCTATGGATAAGTTAGAACTAGCCTTTAACGTATTAATAGTTCTTAGACTTTACGTAGCAGGGTTAGCATTTATGCTATATGCTAAAAAGATGAAATTTTCATACAGAGCTCAAGCACTTGGAAGTATTTCATATGCTTTATCAAGCTTTGTTTTATTTCAGGCTATAAGGCATCCGTATTTTATAAACCCACTTATAATAATACCGTTCGCATTTATTTGCGTAGAGTATGTTTTAGAAAATAGAAAAAAATATTTATTCTCTATAGTAGTAGCATTTGCTATGATATCGAATTTCTATTTTTGCTATATGATTGCAATAATAACATTCATTTATGCGATGATAAGATATTTTGATATTAAGAGATTTTCTGATATTAAATTTATAAAATATTTTAAAAATTTATTTGTTTACTTTATAATTGGGATTTTAATCTCAGCAGTTATTCTATTACCTACAATATACTTCATACTTTCTTCTTCAAGAAGTTCAGGAAGTATTACAGATGTGTTTGAAGTGATTTATAAAACAGGATATTATATAAACTTAATACTTACATCAATATCAGTTGGAAGATGTCCTTCTTGGACAATTATAACTTCACCGATAATTGTATTTATGTTTTTACCTTTATTTATAAGGCTTAGAAAAAAATATACTACATATTTTTATATGCTTATAATTTTTGTAGTTATGACTTTATTACCTGTATTTGGTCTTATAATGAATGGATTTTCATCTATTTCAAACAGATGGACTTTAATATTTGCATTTATGGCAAGTATTATAATTTGCGTCGGGATAGATAATATTAAAAGAATTGAAAAGAAAGATATAAATAGAGCTATTTATATACTTATCTTTTATGTAATAGTTGCATCAGTAGCTTTAATATTCCCTAATATAAGAGGAGTTTTCTTCCCTATAATAATATTAGGTGCACTTTGTGTGTTTGCGATGAAGATGTACTACAGAGATAGAAATATAGGAAAACTATTTATAATAATGATTGGAATCCTTGTTTTAAATATAGGAATAAATACTATTTATAAATATAGTAGTAAAGGGCTTGATTATATAGATGAATTCGAAAAATCAGGTCATGCTAACAAGTTTTATTCAGGTGCTTTTTCAGGAGAAGACAAATTTATAAAGGCACAGGACAAATCATTTTATAGGATAGGAAAAGTTGATGGGGTTTCTAGAGATAAGACTAGAAATAACGCTATTATTAGAAATTATAACGGGATAGATTCATATCTTTCTGTTAATAACGGAAGTATAGCAGACTTTTCAAAGGAACTTGGAAATAGATCATTCACTCCAAACAGTCCTCTTATAAACGTTGATAATAGACCTATAATAACAGATATATTAGGCGTAAAATATTTAATTGCAAAAAGTGACTTAGAATCTCACTTAAATGAGGGAATGGTTAAAATAGATTCAAAAGAGAAGTTTAGTGTTTACGAAAACAAGGATGTACTTCCTTTCGGATATGTTTATTCAAATGTTATAAGTAGTGAAGACTATAATAAATTAAATTCAATGCAAAAAGAAGAATCTTTAGCTTATAGTGCAAGTGTTGATCCTAAATATATCGAGAAAAAAGGTAAGGTAAATAAAAGTTTAATTAAAAAAGTGCCATACAGCACTGAAGACAGTACTGTAAAGATTAAAGGAAAGAAAATAATAGTACCTAAAGAAGGCTCAGAATTAGTATTAAACTTAGATGATTTAAATACTGGAAATATGTATTTAAGATTAGAAAATCTAACATTTAAACCTGTACCTTATGATAAGCAGCTTAGAGACGAGATAGAAGATTTAGGCGAAGATGGCAGCTTATTAGATGAGATAAAAATAAGAGGAAAGAAGATTACAAAGTTTGATGAAGGCGACGGCTACAAGATCATAGCATCTTACGGAGATGTTAAAAAGAGCTTCACTCAAACAGATAAAACAGATGCATCAGCTTACTTTAAAATGGATGACATAGTATTTAACTTAGGATACTACAAAAATCCAAAAGATAAAGTTATGAAAATTAAATTTACAGAGCCAGGAGTATACAATTTTGACTCTATAGGAGTATATAACTTTAATGCTGAAAATTATAAAAATGATTTAGATAAATTAAGAGAAAACAAGATGGATATAACATCTATGGAAAAAGATAAAATCACAGGAGACGTTAAAACTAATGTTTCTGGAGTTCTAACTTTCCAAATCCCTTACACAAAAGGTTGGACTGTTAAAATTGATGGAAAAAAAGTAGATGCTTTCCCTGTAAACACAGGATTCCTAGGAACAAATATAAGTGCAGGAAATCACAAAGTAGAATTAACTTATAGCACTCCATTTTTAAGCATAGGCTTAATTATCAGTGTATTTGGAATAGTAATCTTAATTTTATCTATAATACTTGAGAGAAAATACAAAAATTCAAATAGGAGAATCTAGATGAATATAACGCTAGTAACAGTTGGAAAACTAAAAGAAAAATATTTAAAAGAAGCAATAAAAGAATACTCTAAAAGACTAGGAAGATACTGCAAGCTTAATATAATTGAGCTTGCAGACGAAAAAACACCAGACAACGCATCAGAAAAAGATGAGCTTCTTATAAAAGAAAAAGAGGGAAAAACAATCCTTTCAAAAGTAAGAGAAACAGATTACGTAATAGCACTAGACTTAGGTGGAAAAGATCTTACATCAGAAGAATTTTCTAAATTCATAGACAGATGCGCAGTAACTGGAAACTCAAACATAACTTTTATAATCGGAGGAAGTCTTGGCCTTTC